>VMCJ01000112.1 GCA_008081395.1 Rhodospirillales bacterium
CTAGGATAGATGCAGCTGGCGTAATTCTTTACACCGCGGAGCGCGCCACTTGGATGGCGCTAGAGGCGATTCAATGTCTTGGTGGCAATGGATATATTAATGACTATCCTACCGGTCGATTGCTTCGTGATGCGAAACTTTATGAGATTGGTGCAGGAACCTCTGAAATCCGGCGTTGGCTTATAGGCCGTGAGTTGTTTCAAGCGACAGCCTGAGCGACAGAAGTCAAAAGCTTTTCTGCTCAACCTTTAAAATGTAATAGTCGCAAACTTAAATTTTTGCTTCTGACCTTTAGATGCTGAGGTCAACCGGCTCGGCGCTTCCATATCAGTTTAGTGAGTGAACTAATGAACCTTGACGATCTCTATACGGTGATTGCATCGCGCAAAGGGGGCAATCCAGAGGAAAGTTATACTGCTAGTCTCTTCGATAAAGGGATTGCCAAAATTGCTCAAAAGGTGGGCGAGGAGGCGGTTGAGACTGTCATTGATGGCGTTTCCGGTCCAAAAGAACGCGTTATTTCAGAAAGTGCCGACCTTTTATATCACCTGCTTGTGCTATGGGCGGCGCGCGATGTTAAGCCTGGCGAAGTATGGGCCGAGTTGGGTAAGCGAGTGAAGTAAGGAAGGATAGATGATCATGGCGGCATATGACGACCAGAATATCTTTGCCAAAATATTACGCGGGGAAATACCAAACTCTACGGTGACAGAAAATGAACACGCGCTCGCCTTTCGGGATATAGCTCCTGCTGCTCCAACTCATGTATTGGTGATCCCAAAAGGCAAGTATGTAACCTTTCGTGACTTTGCTCGGGATGGGTCGAAAGAGGAGCATTCTGCGTTTATTTCTGCTGTCGCTGATGTTGTTGAGGCAGAGGGATTATCTGAAGACGGGTATCGCCTAATCGTTAACAATGGTCCAAATGGACGTCAGGAAGTACCCCACATTCACATGCATGTTGTAGGTGGGCGAGACGTAGGTCCAATGCTTAAGCGTTGGAATAAAGATGAAAGCTGATTGGACTAACGCATCTCAAGAGGATGTTACTGCCATAAAACAATGGTTTGATGATTGGGGAGAAATGGTAGCGACCAAGCGGTTTGAAGACGCCCGTGAACTTTTCGATCCGGCCGCGATTGGCTTCGGTACTTGGATGGACTTAGTTGAGGGACTTGATCAACTTGAAGCAAAACAGTGGCGCTCAATCTGGAGTACAATTTCCGGCTTTCGCCATGAGACAACTAAAACTTTAAAAGTCATTGTGTCTCCCGACCGGCTGATGGCGTCTGGTCTTGTGACGTGGACTTCGGTTGGCTTCCATGAAGATGGGGAAAAGTATGAGCGACCCGGGCGAACTACATCTGTTTTTGTGCGGGGGGGGCTTGCACATAAATGGCGATCTATTCATACCCACGTTTCGCTGTTTAGGGGTGTGCCGCAGAGGAGCTTTCCACGAGATTAAGCAGTTGCAGGGTTGTTCTGCTTAGGCCATGCTCCTTCCTCAATTGCAGCTAAACAGATGATAAATAAAACACCTTTTGGTTAGCTTTGAACGGCTATGATGGTCATTTGCGCAGGAACGCCGCATCTCCATTGAGGAATTTTATGAACATGAATTTTGACGATCCTAAGATTGCTATTGTTGGTGCTGGAGCAGTTGGCGCCTACGTAGGTGGGTACTTCTCAAAGGCGGGTCACGACGTCACCTTAATTGATGGTTGGCCAGCAAATGTCGACACTATTAACTCTCAGGGGCTCACTCTTACGGGCCTTACAGACCCAGAGTGTTTTACTGCTCCTGCAAAGGCATTGCATGTGGCTGAGGTCCAGAGCCTCATGCGCGATCGACCCATTGATATCGCTTTTGTATGCATGAAGTCGTACGACACAGCCTGGGCTACTGAGATGATCAAGGATTATCTCTCTCCCTCAGGGTTTGTGGTTTCTTTGCAGAATTGCATTAACGAGGAGACAATCGCACAAATCGTGGGTTGGGGCCGAGTGGTTGGTTGTATTGCTGCAAAAATTGCCGTCGAAATGACTGGGCCAGCGACCGTAAGACGGGGTGTTGCGCTTGGAGGAAATAAGCACACGGTATTTCGAGTTGGAGAGCCTCACGGCCGAGAAACACCTCGTATCAAATTCGTGATGGAGATGCTTTCTCGGATTGATAGTGCCAGAACAACGTCAAACTTGTGGGGAGAACGTTGGTCTAAACTCTGCGCCAATGCGATGGGCAACGGCGTTTCGGCTGCGACGGGTTTTTCTTCAAACGAAGTCGCTCGCGAGATACTTACTCGGCGTTTGCAAATTAAGCTTGCCGGGGAAGCAATCGCTGTTGGCCAGGCATTGGGCTATTCACTTGAGGAAATTAACAAGCATTCAGGCGATGAATGGGTAAAAGCTGCAGCAGGTGACGTGACGGCACTTGAGGCTGTTGAGGAAAGCCGTATCGCCCAAACAAAGACCACTGCTGAAGGTTCGCGCCCCTCAATGGGGCAGGACATTCAGAAGGGCCGCAGGACAGAGATTGAACAGATCAATGGCTTTGTTGTTGAAAAGGCAAAGGAAGTTGGTTTGGAGGCACCTGCGAACGCCTTCTTGGTAGAGGCTGTTAAACTGGTTGAGCGTGGCATCGAAGCTCCCAGCCTTGACCGGGTTAGGGCCGCGCCACTTGGTGCAATTGCACCATAAGGTCAACAACCACGAAGATTTTGACGCCCTATGAAGCAGAATCAGACAAAGAAGCGGTGGCTTTTAGAGCCACCGCCGTTTTTAACATTAAATAAGATTTAGGTTATTTGCTGGCATCGATGATATTGCCAAACAACACCCATTTCTGACCATCAAATTTTGAGAGCTGTTCCGCTTGGATTGGGTAAAAATCAGTTGCGCTGGTATTAACTGTAATCCCTGGCAAAACCATTGGTAACTGAAGCCCTTGAATGTTAGCAGCGCAGCCCATGATGCCTTTGCGTGTCATATCCTTGCAGTTCTGCAGTGTATGATGCAGCAGCTTAGACGCATTATAGCCATAGGCGTAGTTGATGTCTGAGCGGTCAGCATCAGGAAGTTCCGCGTCCATAAAGGCCGACCATTCCTTATATCCCGCTGTATCTTTCCATTGGGGGTCAGTTGGGTCCCTTTGATACTGGGCAGTAATAATTTCTTTTGAGCAATCTAATCCGGCAGGCTTTAAAACAGAGCCAACTGACGACGAAACATTGTTTAAAAGATGCAGAGGTTTCCAACCAATTTCACAAGATTTGCGGATAGCTTGTGCTGCAAATTTTGGGATGGTGATATTGAAAAAGACATTGGCTCCAGAATCCTTCATTGCCAGAATTTGGCTATCAACAGTCGGATCTGTCACCTCGTAAGGTAGCATCGAGATCACTAAATCTTTCTTGTCGCCAAGGCCTCTAAGGAAGCCATCTCGATAATCCTTCCCGTAGTCATCGTTTTGGAAAAGGATAGCGATTTTAGGATCTTTCACGTTCTCAAGAACAAATTTTGCGTAGATTTCTCCCTCAACATCATAGGTAGGCTGAAAGCCCATGGTCCATGGGAATTTTTTTGGTTGCCCCCACTTCGAGGCTCCCGTTGCCACAAACAAATGCGGTGTTTTCTTTTGGTTCATATATTTGTGGATGGCGGAATTAGTTGGAGTTCCTAACGTCTGAAATAGGAAAGCAACTTTCTCTTGCTCCACTAATTTGCGTGCCTGTTGAACCGTGCGTGGCGGGCTATATCCATCATCAAGAGAAATAAACTCAATCGTTCTCCCGTTAATGCCGCCCTGACGGTTTAGCATCTTCATGTAGGCAGTAATGGTTTTACCAATGGCGCTGTAGGCTGATGCTGGACCTGAGTATGGGTTGGTATTTCCTATCTTGATCGAGGTATCAGTAATGCCTGTAGTGTCGGCCAAAGCTGGATTAAATGTCAGCGCAGCAATTCCTGTTGCGAGCAAAAAGCGTTTAATAGACATTGATTTTTCCTCCCTTTATAGCTCTGACATTCACCGTCAGCGCGCTTATTTATCGGGTTAGCGTTTTAGACGTGCCCACCCGCGTTCAATTGCACCCCAGATACCGAAAGGGGCAAAATACATCATCAGGATAAGTAAAACACCAAAGGTAACCCACGGAGGTGGGATCATCTCAGAAAGATTGGAGAATTCTTCGGCATACTCCTGACCAAAAACGTAAAAAAGTCCGCCTAGAAGTGCGCCTGGGATAGAAACGATGCCTCCAACAACGGAACCTACCAGCAAATAAACTGCGATAAAAAAATTAAAGGTATCAGGGGAAACAAAGGAGTTCGCTAATGCAAAAAAGGCTCCGCCAACTCCCGCTAGCATCGCGCTGATCCCAAAAGTCGTCGTTTTATACAAAGCTAAGTTAATGCCCATGGTACTTGCTGCGATTGGATTGTCACGAATTGCCATGATTGCGCGTCCAGAACGGCTGTGTAGTAGCATCCAAGCACCCACCATCAGCACGACAAATACCAGCCAAGTAACCAGATAGAGTGAGTGATCAACGCTAAGGCCAGCAAAAATTGGGTCCGGTTTATCAAAAAACAGGCCTTGAACCCCACCAGTCCAATGCTCCAGGGCGTCTACCTTTAGAATTTGTGGGGTGGCAACGGCGAGCGCAAAGGTTGCAAGTGCAAGATACAAACCTTCCAGGCGAAGAGCCGGAAATCCGAATAAAAAGCCCATTGAAAATGTGACAGCCGCCGCAATTGGTAGGGTTGCGTATGGGTGCCATCCGGCGAACGTAATTAGTATCGCAGAAACATAGGCTCCAGCAGCGAAGAAAGCGCTGTGGCCAATGGAAAATTGCCCATTATAACCAGTTAAAATATTCAGACCCAGAATAGCGATGCCATAGGCTAAAGCTGTTGTGACCTGATAAGCGGTATACTCAGATGCTACAAACATTAAGGCAATGCCGACAAAAACAAGCATCGCAAAACTAACTGCGAGTTTTCTGGTTATGGGATTTGGGCGGTTCATTTTTTAAACCCGCTTAATAATTACGCGGCCAAATAGGCCGGCTGGCTTGAACATTAGTACTCCGACAATCAAAATTAGAGCGAAGGTTAGGCCAAGTTCACTTCCACCTGGCACATATTGTCTTGCCCAATTTTCCAATACGCCAACCATCAGGCCACCCGCTACAGCGCCTCCAGGACTGTTCACACCCCCTAAAAGGGCTCCGGCGAAGCCATAGAGCAGTACTCCAGACATCATATTGGGCTCCAGGAAGACTATTGGCGCTACAAGTACACCACCAACCGCGCCTATGGCTGATGCAAGACCCCATCCAAGCGCTAGCATCCACCCGACAGAGACACCTACCAGCCTCGCCGAATCAGGATTTGCTGCTGCTGCGCGCATAGCAAGCCCAACTTTCGTGAATTTAAAAAAGCAGAAGGTGACTCCCAAAATGAGCAGCGTGAACAGAATGACGCCTAGGTTGTGAGTGCTGATTAAGGTGGAGTCTATTCCATGCTTTGGAAACAGGCTTGGTAGGGTCTTCGTCGTATGCTCCCAAAACCAGCCAGCTAGGTTATTGAAGATCATTAAAAGACCAATGAATACGATGATTTGGTTGAAAATCGGCGCATTTTCAACGGGCTTAACGATCACTCTCTCAATGATGATTCCAGCGATGAATGAGAGTGCGACTGCGATCAGAAAGGATAGCCAGATGGAGCCTGTAACTTGGTAAAGGGCCCAAGCTACGAAGGTTGAAAACATCGCCATTTCACCTTGGGCAAAATTAAAGTGATCCGTGGCCTGGTAGATCATAACAACAGCTAATGCGACACAAGCATAGACTGAACCAATCGCAAGGCCGGCAAGGGTGAGTTGAAGGAATAAGTCCATGTCTCAGTATCCCAGATAAACCTTGCGGACGTTCTCGTCGTTTCGAAGAACTTCACTCTCACCGGACATGACTACATGGCCGGTCTCTAGAAGATAGGCTTGGTCAGCTAAGTTGAGGGCGATGTTGGCATTCTGCTCCACCAGCAACATGGAGGCTTTCTCTTGGTCGCGGATACGCGCCATGATTTCGTAGATCTCTTGAACAATGAGGGGCGCTAGACCGAATGAGGGTTCGTCGAGAAGCATAAGGCGGGGGCGCAGCATGAGAGCGCGGCCGATGGCTAGCATTTGTTGTTCACCGCCGGAAAGGGTTCCTGCCTGCTGCTGCCGTCTTTCCATCAAACGCGGGAAATAGGCGTAAACTCTATCAATATCGTTTGCTACATCATTTTTGTTTTTACGGGTGTAAGCGCCCAGATGCAGGTTTTCCTCAACAGATTGGCGGACAAATGTGCCTCGGCCTTCTGGAACGTGTGCAATGCCCAGTGCGGCCACTTTTTCAGTAGAAAGGCCTGTTATGTCCTGACCGTCGAACTTAATCTCGCCTTCAGTCCTTACCATTCGGGAGATAGAGCGAAGTGTGGTTGTCTTACCTGCACCATTGGCCCCCAGAATTGTGGTGATTGAGCCTTCCTCAAGCTCAAAATCGACCCCATAGAGTGCCTGGGTCTGTCGGTAGAAGGCCTTGAGGCCCTTAACCTCTAGCAGCTTCATTCGTCGTCCCCAGATAGGCTTCAATAACTTTTGGGTCCTGCTGAACCTCTTCTGGTGTGCCGTCTGCAATTTTCCGACCAAAGTCTATTGCGACAACTTTGTCTGAGGTCTGCATAACAAGGCTCATATGATGTTCAACGAGTAGAACGGT
>VMCJ01000065.1 GCA_008081395.1 Rhodospirillales bacterium
CCAATAGTGTTTATAGCGAATGAATTAGACAGTGATGCCGCTGATAGGTCTTTCAACCTTTTTTCTGGCCGCTGATCTAAACCATGTAAAAAACCAGTGGCGACAATCAATACTTTAATTTTTATGCCAGATGCAGCCAATTCTTGTGCTGCGTTCATAATTGAATCTTCGTTAAGCAGGTCTATGTTTGGCGCGCTTTTCCTGTCAATTGCGACGACTGTGTCAAAACTTTTATCAAGGGTAAGCTCGTTACATAAAGCTGAGCCTATTCCACCTGAAGACCCAATAACTACAGCAGCTGATTTTTCTAAGTTTGTCATGAAGAAGAATTTATGCCGACTGGATCGTAAACCAATCCGCTGCTCTGAATAATTACCAAGCCTTTTTCAATTTGTAGACTTGGAGCGGGAGAAGGGATTCGAACCCTCGACCCTCACGTTGGCAACGTGATGCTCTACCCCTGAGCTACTCCCGCGATACAGGTTTTCTGGATGGAAAATCCGTATTCCGGTTTATGTACGAAGCGATTAATGTGTGCAAGCTTAAATTTGTGCGCCCCCACTACTTTTTGTGGGATTTAGTATATTTATTGGCGCAGCTGAGGCCCCTTTAACAATTAAATAAGATCTGTCTGGCGGACATTTAAATTCTTTTATCCAAGTCTATGTTCAAGAAATTCCAACCGATCTTGGCCCCAAAAGATTTCTTCGTCAGTTACGTAGCTTGGTATCCCAAAAACACCGCGATCAAGGGCTCGGTTAGTGTTGTCTTCAAACTCTTCAAGAACTCCTTGGTCCTGGGCTGCATTAATCACCACATCTCCAGGCAGACCAACCAATTCAATTATTTCGGACAGGGTATTCCAATCATTAATATCTTTGTCATCAACCCAACAAGCTTTTGGTATTTCATAAACCAAAGGTCCAGGGTCAGCGCCTAAGCGATCTGCTGCTATAACTACAGAAGCGGCCCGCTTCTGAGAGACTGGATAAAATGCAGGTTTCTCAGAGAGAGGTAATTGGTAACGCTCTGCCCAACGGCGCATCTCCATTTTACCATAAGCTCGGTGTAAATCTGACCTTTCTGGGGGATCTGCATTACCGATTAGCCTAAGCATCATTTCTCTTAAATCGACAGGAAAGTATCGGATTGTTGCGTTTGCTTTGTTTGCAATTTCTTCAAGACGTTTCTGCCCCAGGTAAACCCAGGGTGAGTTTAAACAAAAGTAAAAGTCAATTTTTCTATTTTCGCTCAAACTGGTCCCTCCACCTTGTATGGTTGAATGGTCCTTGAAAGGGCGCGTACCACAAAATCTAACCGATCTTGACCCCAGAAAGGTTCGCCATTGATTACGTATGTTGGAGCGCCAAAAATCTGTTTGGTCATGGCCTCACTTGTTAAAGCTGTAGCAGCCTCTGAAATTGTTTCTGAGGTTGCTTGCTCTAAAAGTAGTGGCCCATCAAATCCTGCTTCATTAGCAATTAGAACAAGAGTTTCTGGATTGCCTATATCTTTTTCTTCTACCCAGCACGCCTGCATAACCGCTTGAGCAAGTCGACCAGTTTCAAGATCGAGTTTTTCTGAAGCTATACATAGCTTATTACCAAGGTCTGGATTTGTCGGAAAGAATTTTGGGCGAAGATTTAATTTGATCCCTCTAAAATCTCGCCAACGCTGTAATTCAAATAAACGATACCTACGCCGCTGTTCTGAACGTTGTGGAAGAGGTAGACCACCTGATTGAGCAAATATGGGGCCAAAATCGACCGGTTTATAAGAAATTATCCAGTTATGCTCTTTACACATGTCCACGAATTTTTGGTGTCCTAGATAACTCCAGGGTGAGGTGACTGTGAAATAATAATCAACTGTATTGTTGGTCACTGGATATTTCTCTCTATGAGTTTGTTAAACGTAATACTTGTCTTGCCACGCTAGCCGATGCGGTGAGTCCCGGCGACTCAATACCAAACAAATTGATTAGTCCTGGAGTTCCGTGTTCCGAAGGACCTTGCACTAGAAAATCAGGCTGCGGCTCGCCAGGACCATGTATTTTAGGACGTATACCAGAGTATGCTGGGACCAGAGCACCATCCTTTAGCTCAGGATAATAAGCTCGAACAGCCTCATAGAAGCTATCTGCTCGAGATGGATCTACGTCATAATTTTTTTCATCAATCCATTCTATATCAGGCCCAAACTTACACTGGCCGGCTAAGTCAACGGTAACATGAACACCAAGCGCTCCAGGTACAGGCATTGGGTATACGAGACGGCTAAAAGGCTGCGCTCCTAGCAAGCTGAAATAATTTCCTTTTGCAATAGATGCTTTTGGAAACCTATCGGGAATAACACCGTTTATACTCTTTGCAGTGGCGATGGCATCTAAGCCAGCAGAATTTACAACAAGATTAGCTGCTAGGCTCATCGGTTCATCGCCACCAACGTCTATTTCTATGCCACTATTTTCTAGTACGCGCCCACCGGTAACAGGTGAGAGGAAAGCAATCATTGCGCCTGCAGCCTCAGCATCGCCTTGATATGAGAGCATAAGAGAATGGCTATCAATTACACCTGTTGAAGGTGATAGAAGTCCGCCAACACAGCGCACCGCTGGTTCTAATTTTTCCACATCGGTAGGAGACAAAAGCTCCAAGTCTGGAACTCCATTTTCAGCGGCTTTTTGCTTTAACGCATGGAGTCTTGGAATTTCACTTTCTTCCGTTGCTACTATTAGCTTTCCGAGCCGTTTGTGGGGAATTCCTCGTTCTGCACAATATTCGTAAAGGAAATGTTTCCCTTCAATACAAGCACGGGCCTTAAAACTGTCAGTTGGATAATAGATCCCGGCATGTATGACTTCACTATTGCGGGAACTCGTTTCCGAACCAATCATATTTGCTGCTTCGAGAACAATAACTTCTCGTCCAGCCTCAGCTAAAAACTTAGCGCAAGCTAGGCCAACCACTCCTGCTCCAATAACTATGCAATCAACCCGCTCCGCCATTGGTACAACCTTCTTTGCAAATTATCCTAAATAGGGCATGAAAATATCTGTAAAGATCTATCATCATCTCATAACAACAAACTAGAGGAGTAGCAGATGATTTTTGATATGCGGACGTATACTTGCAAGCCAGGTACCGTACCTGCCCATCTGAAACTATATGAAGAACATGGGTTAGCAGCACAGACAAAACATCTTGGACAACCAGTGCTTTATGGAGTCACGGAAACTGGAGCAATCAATACATATGTCCACATATGGGCGTATGAAGATGCTGCAGATCGATCTAAGCGCCGGGCAGCAATGCAGGCAGATCCGGATTGGCAATCATTTTTAAAAATGAGTGCAGAGGCTGGGTACTTACTTTCACAACAAAATCAAATTCTACAATCGGCGTCGTTTTTTAATTTTTCTCGCTGATTTACAGACGAAAAGTGGTTGGTTGCGCGGTGCTTGTATTGGTATCGCGACCCAATCGTATTTTTTGTTCTGTAAAAACGAAATTATGAAATTTTTGGAAGGCACTTAGTGGTTCGTAAATTCAGCTCTTTACCAGGTCCCAAAATTTTAAACCTACTGGGTTAGTATTAAAGCTGATGCTATTTGGAACGGCATTGTTAGGACACTATATATAATGTGAGCAGAGAATAGAGAGTTTAAGATTGGTACCTAAGACAGAAAAACTTGAACTCACCAAATCAACTTCGTCAGAAATTGATGCTTTTCTTGATCGTGCTCAAACCAGAAAAACTGGCAGAATTATCTTTGCTATGGATGCTACACAAAGTCGGCAACCAAGTTGGGACAGGGCTGCTCATTTGCAAGCCGAGATGTTTCAGGCCGTTGAATCCCTTGGGAGCCTTGAGGTCCAACTAGTTTTTTATCGTGGTTTTGGAGAATGCAAGGCGAGTAATTGGACTTCCAATGCAAGTGAGCTTCGCCGCCTGATGCTTAGCGTCCAATGCATGGGAGGACTGACCCAGATTGGAAAAATATTAACGAATGCACTTAGGCAAACTGAGCAAAGATCTGTTTCTGCAGTGATATTTATAGGTGATGCATTTGAAGAGAATATAGACGAGGTGTGCCATAAAGCGGGTCAATTGGGGTTGCAGGGAACGCCCGCTCTGATGTTTCAAGAGGGGCAGGACCAAGTTGCAGCCCAGGCTTTTAAAGAAATAGCCCGCCTCACAAACGGTGCTTACTGTCCATTTGATGATTTGAGTGCTAATGCGCTCAAAGATCTTTTAAGTGCTGCTGCCGTGTATGCAGTGGGAGGTCTTGAAGCCCTTGATAATATGTCAGCAAAAGGCTCTGGGTCACTCCGCAGAGCCCTCCCGTCGTTAAAGTAAATTTATGCTTTTATGGTTTTTAATCGGCGTTGTCGCACTAGTACTCCTACTGCTTTTAGCGCGTTGGTTAGCTAACCTTCCTACGTCGCCCCTTAAACGCATACTTAAGCTGTTTTTGAGCGTTATAATTGGGGTTGGGGCACTTCTCTTGCTATTGCGGATAGGACTGTCGCCAATAATCACAGGCCTATTAGCGCTTGCTCCAGCCATCATGAGATTGTGGAGCCGTTTTAGGCGCTTTAACTCGGCTAAAAAAAGAACCTCTGGGCAGTCTTCCCACGTTTCCAGTGAGTGGCTTGATATGGTGCTAGACCATGACTCGGGAGGTATTACCGGTACAATTCGCAAAGGAAACCGTATGGGTTTTAGTTTGGATGCGCTAAACAAGAGCCAGATTAATGACTTTGCGGATGAATGCGCCTCTGACCCTGACTCAGTCCGGTTGTTAGCAGCTTATATAAAAAAGCGATTTGGAAACGAATATTCTGAAGAGCAAAGCCAAGAAGATCTTGGTCAAACTCGTCACTCTTCAGCGATCACCAGAACCGAAGCACTATCTATTCTTGGTTTAGAAGATCCTGTGAGTAAAGATGAAGTTAATGCTGCATACAAAAAACTAATTTCTAAAGTGCATCCTGATGCAGGAGGCAACGCTTTTTTAGCCGCTAGAGTTAATGAAGCTCGTGATATTCTCCTGAAAGGGAGGTGAGGGTCTAACCAACGACCACAAGACCCGATGTAACAATGTAAGGGAAGTGGCTGATGGAAAGTAGAAACCCAATATTCAGAGCCAACCGGTTGAAACTTGGGGTGATGGCTTTTAATTGCTCTCACGGCTCCACAGTCACAACTGCCCCGGAAGCTTGGCCAATGACTTGGTCTGATAATGTGGCTTTAGCTCAAATGGCGGACAGGGCTGGCTTCGAAGCTCTACTGCCAGTCGGGCGATGGAAAGGTTATGGCGGGCCATCAAATTTTAACAATAGAACTTTTGAAAGTTTTACCTGGGCTGCTGGTATCGGAGCATTAACTAAACAAATTGCTGTCCTCTCAACAATTCATGCACCCCTTGTTCACCCAGTTATGGCGGCTAAACAGGCGGCAACTATTGATCATATTACGCAAGGTCGCTTTGTTTTAAATTTAGTTTGTGGTTGGTTCCGTAATGAATTTGAAATGTTTGGGGTTGAGTGGAGGGAGCATGACGTTCGATATGAGTATGCTGCCGAGTGGTTAGATGTTTGCCGGCGGCTATGGTTTGAGAAAACACCTTTTGAGTTTCAAGGAATATATTTTCAAGGCAAGGAACTGTGGAGTGAGCCTAAGCCGATACAGGGAGCTGACTTGCCTGTGATGAATGCTGGTTCATCAGATATTGGTCAACGTTTCTCCGCGCAAAATTGTGATATGAACTTTGTGATGCTTCGACAAAGGGATGAAGCAAATGATCAGGAGCAAATAGCTAAATTGAAGCGGCTATCCAATGCAGCTGGTCGAGAGTCTAGATGTTGGATACATGGTTATGCAGTCGTGCGTTCGACACAGGAAGAAGCTGAAGCAGCTCTAAACAGATACGTTATCGAATATGGCGATGAAGAAGCCGTTAGTAATATGCTCTCTATTTTCGGAATGGAGTCTGGAACGTTAGCTCCAGATGTTATGGACGCTTTTAAATTTCATTTTAAAGCTGGTCACGGAGGTTACCCACTCGTAGGCACACCAAAGAAAGTTGTCGACGACATGGTCAGGTTATCAGAGATGGGGGTAGATGGAATTCTGCTTTCGTGGCTGGATTACCTTGGAGAATGCAAGCAATGGGTAGAAGAGGTTTTGCCGCTTATGGAAGCTGCTGGCTTGCGCTCTCCAGCTTCCTCGCATCATTCCTGATTGCTCTAACGGCAAATTCGACTGAGGAAGTGCCTGCAAGCACTCTGTTTAGTTTAAAGGGTAAAGCAGCAGACTTACCACAGCAATCCATAGGTAGTTATTCTAGTGGTTGCTTAGCAGGAGGCGTGAGTATTTCTGAAAGTGGACTAGGCTTTCAGACAATGCGCCCCAGTCGTAATCGAAACTGGGCCCATCCCATGTTGAAAGGTTTTATTGAGGAACTTGGCGCTGAAGTTGCTAAACGGAAGTATGCTGGGCTTTTAGTGGGTGACTTTTCACAACCCAGAGGCGGCCCTATAGCGGGTGGACATTTAAGTCATCAAACAGGACTTGATGTTGATATTTGGTTCAAACCATCTCCCAATCACAAGCTGACTATATCGGATCGCGAAGGTATAAGCGCAGATTCGGTAGTTGCCGGTACTAATTGGCCTTGGGTAAACGCAAAATTTACTGATAGGGAGATTTGGTTATTAAAAGTTGTCGCTGAAGAACCTCG
>VMCJ01000051.1 GCA_008081395.1 Rhodospirillales bacterium
CCCAAATGAGGCTACCTTTACCTCTGCAACTGAATTCAATGCGTGAATGTTGCCAACAATCTGCTCGGTAGCACATGCATCCGCTAAGTCCGACTTTGTAATAATAATTCCGTCAGCACATGCCGCCTGCCGCCTGGCTTCCTCTCGACGCTTCAAAGTTTCTTCGCCTAAAACAGCATCAAGAGTTGTTATAACACGCTTCAGCATTACTCCTTCAGCGAGAACTGGATCTGTTAAGAAAGACTGAAGAATTGGAATGGGGTCAGCCAGACCCGTAGTTTCAACAATTATTTGCTCAAATGAAATTTGCCCCAACCGTCGGCGCGCCAATAAATCTCCGACGGTCCGGGATAAATCTCCTTGAGCCACACAACAGAGGCATCCGGTGGTTAGAGAAATGAGATCCTCCTCGCTTGTCTCAATTAGTTGGTGGTCTAAGCCCACTTCTCCAAACTCGTTTATGATCACTGCAGTTCTTCCAAGCTCAGGTCGCTTCAACAATGAACTCAAAATTGTTGTTTTCCCGCTACCCAGAAAGCCCGTTAGCACACTAATTGGAACACGCTTCACGCCTCCAGCCCCCGGTCTGATGCAAACAGAACGCGGCCAGCTGGTTTACTAGGAGCTAACAAAGCGGCTAGCGAACGAATTGCTCCTTGAGCTGAAGGGTGTCGTCGCTTCTGAGAAGCCTCCGTGGAGATACTCCAAACTATTCCGAAGTCCATGCGCTCGCGCGAAACAAATATTGTTTTCTGATCGGGGCGATGAATTGCTGCCTCAGTGCCCAAAGCACCGAGTGATGTCACCACTTCCGCCTCTACGTCTAACGCAGCGCAAAGACCTCTAAGAAATCGGTTTAATTCAGCGGCTGTATCCATGTTCCTTAGATTGAACTGGAGTATAAGCCCCCGCAACCCCAAGAAATAGAAATTGACGCCTGCAATAATTTTCTACAACGCGTTCATAACGTTGCGACGGCGGCAGCCTCTGAAAGATCAGGCCTCAGCCAGCCGCTTACGAGCCATTTCCAACTTATTGCGTTGGAGTTCTACAGATGCCAAACGTTCTCGATTTTCCTCAACCACCTCCGGTGGAGCCTTGGCGGTGAAGTTAGAATTAGACAGCCGCTTTTTAATACCATCGGCTTCCTTGGAAATTTTCTCAATTTCCTTAGTTAGGCGATCAGTCTCCTCTTTGAGATCGATAACATCACCGATGGGAAGCGCAATCGTAGCCTCGTCTACAACAAGCTGAACTGCTCCTGCGGGTGCTGCTTCGCCAAAAACCACATTAGTTAACCGAGCCAATCTTTTTATAGGCTCTTCGTTTCTTAAGAACCGCTCTCTGGTCTCTTCTGATGCGCCCTGAACGAAGGCTTCAATTCTAGCTCCAGGGGGAACGTTGCACTCGGCACGAACCGCCCGGATTTGGGACACAAAGCGGATTGCCCAATCAATTTCGGACTCCGCCTTAGGCGCTGCTAAATGAGGTTCCGCGGCGGGCCAGCTTGCTTTGACTAGTTGGCCATCCAATAATTTCCGCTTTGACGCAATTTCTTCCGTCAAAAAAGGCATGATTGGATGGAGAAGATGCATCAGTCTCGACAGCGTCCATGCGATGACTGTTCGCGTTTCTGCAGCAGCCTCTCGATCTTCTCCCGAAAGTATTGGCTTCGCAAATTCGAGCTGCCAATCACAGAATGTTCCCCAGGCAAATTGATAGAGAGCCGACGCAGCATCATTAAAACGGTAGTTTTCAAGCGCAACCGAAATATCATCGCGAAGAGCTGCTGTCTTGGCTACAATCCACTGATTTAACGTTACCTTGCATGATGACGGGTCAAATTGCGCGTCAAACTCGCATGAATGTAATTCAGAAAACCGCGCTGCATTCCACAGCTTTGTTGCAAAGTTTCGATAGCCTTCAACTCTACTTGCGGCAAGCTTGATGTCTCGGCCCTGAGCCGCCATCGCAGTCAGAGTAAACCTGACAGCGTCTGCACCAAATTTGTCCATCAGCTCAAGGGGATCGATGACATTCCCTTTGGACTTGGACATCTTCTGTCCCTTTTCATCACGGACGAGGGCATGGATATAGACAGTGCGGAAGGGCACATCACCCATAAAATGAAGCCCCATCATCATCATCCGAGCCACCCAGAAAAAGATGATGTCAAAACCCGTAACCAAAACATCGCCTGGATAATATTTTGCCAACTCTGGGGTATTCTCAGGCCACCCTATCGTTGAGAACGGCCATAGCGCAGATGAAAACCATGTATCGAGCACATCAGGATCCTGCTGTAGCGCCTGATCTTCTCCATAGTGAGCACGAGCCTTAGCCTTTGCTGAATCCTCATTTTCAGCGACAAAAATCTCACCATCAGGCCCATACCAAGCAGGGATCCGATGCCCCCACCATAGCTGGCGCGAAATACACCAAGGTTGGATATTGCGCATCCACTCAAAATAAGTCTTTGACCAATTCTCGGGAACAAACTTAGTCTTGCCTGTCTCAACTGCCTCTATTGCTGGCTTTGCGAGAGTTTCAGCGTCAACATACCATTGCTCAGTTAAATATGGCTCGATCGGTACTCCCCCACGATCCCCATAAGGAACCATATGAAGGTGATCCTCTATCTTGTCGAGCAGCCCCTCTACTTCTAAATCTGCGACAATAGCTTTGCGCGCATCAAAACGATCCAACCCCTGATATTTGGATGGCGCGTTTTCATTTATTCGGCCTTGGCGATCGAGAATGTTGATTATTTCGAGCTTTTGCCTACGACCGACATCAAAATCATTGAAGTCATGTGCTGGAGTAATTTTTACAGCCCCAGAGCCAGCTTCTGGATCCGCATAATCGTCACCAACAATGGGTATCAGGCGGCCGACCAACGGTAATCTGCATTTTTTTCCGATAAGATGCTTGTAACGTTCATCGTCCGGATGAACAGCAACACCAGTATCACCCAACATTGTCTCTGGGCGGGTCGTTGCAACTATTATATGCCCAGACCCGTCCTCTAATGGATATTTTAAATGCCAGAGCTTACCATTTGTTTCTGTTGGTTGAACTTCGAGATCAGAAATAGCGGTTTCTAGCTTCGGATCCCAATTAACCAATCGCTGGTCTTTATAAATCAGCCCTTGATCATAAAGCTCAATAAAAACTTTACGGACAGCTGCAGAAAGCCCGTCATCCATAGTAAAGCGCTCACGTGGCCAATCAGCCGAAGCACCAAGTCGATGAAGCTGCGTTAAGATTGTACCGCCGGATTCCTCTTTCCACTGCCAAACACGATCTAAAAAACTTTCTCTTCCCAAATCTCGGCGGCTAGTACCCTCTTCGCCAAGCATTCGCTCAACAACCATCTGCGTGGCAATGCCTGCGTGGTCGGTTCCTGGCTGCCATAGGGTATCTTTCCCACACATTCTGGCATAACGGATCAACACGTCCTGTAAAGTGAAAGTTAGCGCGTGCCCCATATGCAGACTACCGGTCACATTGGGTGGCGGCATCATTATGACATAAGGATCTGCTGAACTATTTGGGTCCGCGCCAAACGCTTTGGATTTTTGCCAAGCTTCAAACAATAAAGATTCAGAAGCCTGTGGTTCATAAGTCTTTGCTAAGGTCATAATTTTAATGCACCGTTTTAACCAATACACCAGACAGGTGCTGGATTACTTCAGAGTCAAAATCTTCCTCGGATACTAATCGTTCTTAGAACGAATACGCTCGATTTCCTGCCGCACGAGTGCTTCAACCATATTAGGCAAGTTAGAATCAAGCCATTGTTTAAGCATGGGCCGTAAAAGCTCTTTTACCAGATCTTCAACCGAACTGTTCTGACCGGCCTGGCGGTCTTGTTCGTTTTTAACATTTGTAAGTTCTGCAAGTGCGGCAGACGAAATAGCAGCTGTGCTAGAGGACAGAAGACCCTCACCAAGATCTACTTTTTCTTCACCGTTGTTTCCGTGAAGCTCAACGGAGGATGAAGAATCCTTACTTTTCTCACCGTCGTTGAAATTGCCTTTGTTCTGAGCATTTGTAGAAGCCGCCTCTCCACCTTCATATGAAACACCCAATTTTTCATCGTCTTCATCGGGCAAAGGATTAGACAGCTCAAGGATGTCGTCAAAATCAGCTGACTCTTCGTCGACTGTTTCTGCATTAGCAGCTTGTACTGAACCATCCTCCTCAGAAATTATTTTTCTGATTGAAGCAAGAATCTCTTCTACTGATTGCTCGTTTTCAGAGTCCCTGGTGTCACTCATTTAATGCTGCTCTCCACCTCGCCAATCCTACAAATTTTCTAATCTTGCAGATTGGTGCCGAAAGCCCGGTTTTGCACTGCTTTTAAATTTTGATCAGGATCATATGTCGGTACATCGAGCGTTAAATCGGCGGCTGTTAAACCACCAATAGCCTTATGCAAAGTTAAAATTGCAACATACTCATCGCGGCTTGCTTTCACTGTATTCACTCGAGAATCAAGCAAATCCTGTTCTGCATCCAAGATATCTAGAACTGTCCGCGTACCAACCAAAGCTTCTTGCTGCACACCCTCTAACGCTATCTCGTTTGCGCGTATTTCCGTTTCAAGCGATTTAATGCGAGATCGCGTTGCCGCCAGTTGTTCCCATCCCTTAGTTGCTTCTTCAATTGATTGACGGCGAGCGTCTTCAACCTGAAGTAGTTTTTGTGATTGCGATTGCTTAGCTGCACGCACTCGGCTTGAAACAGATCCAGATTGGTAGAGAGGAACGGAAACTTTAAAAATAGCCTTTGCACTAAATGTTGAATCAACTGAGCGGCTCGTTTCAAAAGACTGCTGAACTTCGCCATTTAGCGACACTGTCGGAGACAATTCACCCAAAACTAAATCAATAGAATGGCGAGCCGACTCATGCACACTAAGAGCATTGCGCACGTTTGGGTTATCTTTGGACGCCCTTTCCACTGCGACTTGCAAATTTTGTGGTGTTCCTGAAATAGAACCTGGCTGGGTTAAATTTAAGGGTGGCTCCCCAACTTGCCGAGCATATGAAGCACGGGAGACCTCAAGATTTCCAAATGCTGTTTGCCGATCCGCCCGCGCACGAGCAAGGCGCGCCTCCGCTTGCGCGACGTCTGTGCGAGTAACCTCACCAACGCTGAAGCGGTCTTTGGTAGCTTCAAGCTGACGCTCTAATACTTTAATGTTGTTGTCATTCAGCTCAAGAACAGCCTGATCACGAAGTACATCCATGTAGGCCGTACCCACCGCCAGAAGCACCTCCTGCTCTTTCTTGTCTAATAAGGCGCGCGCAGCCTGTACCTCAGCGGTTGCACGTTTTACATCGGCGTCCGTGCGCCCTCCGCGGTAAATTGGTTGCGAAGCTTCGGTAAGGATAGCCGTTGGCATAATCGTATCAGAGCCACTGCCATTAGACTTAAGATCCTGATCAATATATTGCACTCCTGAGCTTGCCGATGCTGAAATTGTTGGCCGCCAGCTCGATTTAGCCTGCGCCACACCCTCGTCGATTGAGCGGAGACGTGCCCTCTCTGCAGCTAAAGCTGGATTAGTTGAGTAGGCTTTAGCCCATGCTTCTTTCAAGCTTTCGGATGAAGAAATACTAGGAACCATGAGCGCCGATATTGAAACCGCCGCAGCGCAAAGAACTTTTAATTTTTTTGTCATTTTGCCTATCGGCTCCATTAGGTCAAAAACTAAATTCTGGTGCCGACGCAAAACCAGGCAGTACGGGAGTCGACCCGTCAAATACCTCGCGCCGAGCAATTGAGTCACCGCGCTTGAGATACAGAACACCGCGCTGAACATTAGACGCTACCGTTTCCATCGCAACTAAACGACCACCCTCGGCCAGCTGCGCCAAAAGGGTATTTGGTCTGCCGTCAATAGCACCCTCAACAAAGATAACGTCGTAGGGTGCCTGACCGTCCCAACCTTTGGTCAATTCACCGTTCTCAATAACAACGTTGTCCGATGCTCCATCTATACCAGCCATAGCAGCAGCAGCGGCGGCGGCTAAATCCTCATCCTCCTCAAGTGCCACAACCGCACTAGCTAAAGACGCCAAGACAGCGGCTCCGTAGCCCATCCCGGCACCCACAACGAGAACAAGGTCACTATTGCGAACATCAGCCAGCTGAGACAAACGGGCGAATAACATCGGCTCCATCAACCACCGATTAGCTGATATCTGCAGAGCTTCGTCAGCGTATGCAACCGACCTTTTAGCTATAGGCACAAAGCGCTCACGCTCAACCCGACGCATCACCTCGGTTAGACGTTCATCAATAACTTTGTTTGCACGCAACTGGTTCTCGACCATCTTAACGCGCGCACTTTCATTAACCGCCATCTTCGGCGCCCCATCTTCTAGAAACAAAATTCATCTTCCACAGTACTCTCGAAAGCTTAATTTCAAAAGCATGATTTAACGTGCCACTTGACCGATAGCTAGCCTCCCCCTATCAATCCGCGCCTATTGGTTAAAAGGTGCGGTGGCAGAGTGGTGATGCAGAGGCCTGCAAAGCCTTGTACAGCGGTTCGATTCCGCTCCGCACCTCCAATAGCCAATGTAACGCTAAAATTCGTTAAAAAACCATAGTTAAAGGTCTCGCCACACGAATAACACACTGCTATATAGATGTCATATTCCGCGGTAGCT
>VMCJ01000085.1 GCA_008081395.1 Rhodospirillales bacterium
TATTCCGCGGTAGCTCAGTGGTAGAGCAATCGGCTGTTAACCGATCGGCCGTAGGTTCGAATCCTACCCGCGGAGCCATTATTTAGGGCTCGGCCCCCTTTTGGGCGCCGAGCCTTTTACATTTTGCATGTTTTTATCTGGAATCTTTGGGGTTAAACAAAAATTCAAATCCCCAATAATTATCCTTTTCAAATCTAATTTTCTTTAGTGCGTTTACGTTCTTAATTGACATCTAAAATAAATGCATTTTGTCTGTGAAATGGTTAGGAGCAGAGACAGTGCGCCAAGTAGAACAAATAATTCAGGCTAAAAGAATTTTTACTATGATCGACGAAGGCAGAACGTCGATGGCTGAAACACTTTATCAAAACCCAGTAGATGACTACATCTGCGAAAATCAATACATTAAAGAATGGGAAAAATTATTTCTTGAAAGACCAATTGTCTTAGCCGCATCAGCTCAGTTGGCAACACCCAATAGTTTCTTAACCCATGATTTATCTGGCATTCCTTTGCTGTTAACGCGAGATAACGAAGGCATTGTTCACTGCTTCTTCAACGTCTGCAGGCACAGAGGAGCCCGAATAGCAAACGGAACTGGAAAAGCAAAACGTTTTGTTTGCCCATACCATGCCTGGACATTTGGAAATGAAGGAAATCTGATCGCCCGGCCTGACGAGGGTTCTTTCTGTTCGTCCAGCCGCGATAATTTCCAATTAACTGAGTTACCCGTAGTCGAACGCTACGGACTAATTTTTGGGGGACTTAAAGCGAATAATGTCTTAGATGTTGATTCTGCGCTAAACGCATTAGGACCTGAAATTGGTTCCTATGAAATTGCAAATTTCGAACATTTTGAAACTTATGACGCTGAATGGAATTTAAATTGGAAATTAGCGATCGACACGTTTCTTGAGTCTTATCACTTCAATGTTCTTCACCATAAGTCAATTCATCCCATTTTCTATCCTAATCTGGGTGCTTTTGACGGCTTTGATGACAATCTAAGATTATTCTTTATACGGCGAAGCATTAACGAGATGCGCAATTTGCCTGAAGACGAATGGAAGTTACTTCCGCATATCGCCGGAGTATACGTACTTTTTCCTAACACTGTCTTTGTATGGCAGGGAGAACATGCAGAACTTTGGCATGCATTTCCGCTTGGAACAGACCGATGTCGTCTTAGGGTAACAATGCTTGTCCCAAAGGCATCAAATAGTGCAAGAACTGCAGAACATTGGAACCGTAATTTGAAACTGCTTTTACGGACGGTAGAGGAAGAAGATTTCCCTGTAGGCGAAGGAATACAAAAAAGTTTTCGCTCAGGGGCGCAAACTAGCATCACATTTGGCCAGAATGAGCCCGCGCTTCAACATTTTCATGAAGCCATAAAGCGCTCACTTGGAATTAAAACCGTACTCTAATTTTAGAAAATAAATGATTAATAACAATATATTATATATTTTTTCTAATTAATTTTTTTAATATTTCGGAAGCTGTTTTAAATTTGCACTCAACCACACTCACCTACAGCACTTAGCCTGCAGGGTGTACTTTAGCCCAGTGGCGCGCGATATCGGCTCTAGGCGCCACCCAAACGTCATCAAACTCAGATACATAATCAATAAAACGCTTTAAAGCCATTGCTCTGGCTGGTTGGCCAATTAAGCGCATATGAAGCCCAACATTCATCAATTTTGGCTCAGATTTTCCTTCTGCATAGAGAAAATCAAAAGCATCTTTAATGTGTTGAAGAAATTCGTTCCCATTTCCAGAATTACCACGGGTCATTTGGCCATCATTGTTTGTTAGTGAGTACGGGATCACCAAATGATTTTGACTAAAAATATTCAACCAATAAGGAAGATCATCATTGTAACTATCTGAATCATATAAAAACCCCCCATGTTCAATTAACAGTCGTCGGGTATTTTCACTCGGCCCATATCGGCAGTACCAACCTTCTGGTGCCTTACCCAAAGTCTTCTTCAAGGACTGTACCGCTATTGCGATCTGCTCCCGTTCTTCCGCTTCTGAAAGTTTATAGTGCTCAATCCATCGGTATCCATGACAGCATACATCTAAGTTCGCAGCTTTTATTGCAGCTGCCGCTTCGGGGTTTCTTTCAATTGCGAGCGCACAGGCAAATACCGTGTATGGCATTCCTTTGGATTGAAACAAGCGATGTATGCGCCAAAATCCAGCTCTGGAGCCATATTCAAACATACTCTCAGCCGCCAGGTCTCGCCTATCAGATGGAACCGGCGAAACAGGACTTTCAGTATGGCCAGTTTCTGTTTTCCCATCTCCATCCAAGTGATTTGGCTCAGAACCTTCTTCAAAATTCAGAACAAAATTAATTGCAAGTCTCGCCTTATTGGGCCAATTCGGATTGGGAGGATTACCGCCATATCCCACAAAGTCGCGCTTCAGGTGATCTTCCATTGACTTCCTCCCGAACAGTCCCTTGGTTAAGGTATGATGCCTTGCAATAGAGGTATTTGGCCAGGCACATTTACGTAAAACATCTACCCAGGAGCAAACCAGATGAAACTTGGCGTTTTTTCAATGCCGTTACACAGGCCAGAAAAGCCATATGAGAAGGCGCTATCCGAAGACCGCGAGATGGTTTTGCTGGCTGAACAATTGGGCTTTTCAGAGTATTGGATGGGGGAGCATTTTACTTCTAAGGTGGAACAAATCCCATCTGCAATGCTGTTTTTCTCAAGCCTCATTTCAGAGACAAAAAACATCAAATTTGGCACTGGTGTTGTCAATCTCCCTCACCATCATCCTGGGATCGTTGCTGCCGAAGCTGCAATGTTTGATCAATTATCTGGTGGAAGGCTAATCCTTGGCGTTGGCCCAGGCGGACTCATTTCTGACGCTGAGTTTTTTGGCGAGCATGAGATGGAAACTCGAAACAGAATTATGCTTGATTATGTAGAGGCAATTAAAAAAATGTGGGCCTCTAATGATGTTTTTAATATCACCGTAAATGATATTAATATGACTAACCAAAAGACACATTGGCCGCGTCATGGCCTTGGCCTTCTTCCAAAACCAAAACAATTACCCCATCCTCCTTTTGCTCTTGCAATGGTATCTGCCAGATCAGGCGCTGCTGCCGTATGTGCAGAGCAAGATTTTATTCCGATATCAGCAAATTTTATTCCTGAAGATGATGTTGCAATTCAGTGGCAAACCTATGCCGAAGCTAGAGCAAAGATTGGAAAGCAAGCCGACCCTGCAATCTGGCGGGTCGCCCGTAATATTCTGATTACTGACACCGACGCAGAGGCCAAAACAGTTCTCGAAGATCCAGACGGCGATTTTGCCTTTTATTTTCGCTACCTTCGTTCACTCCGCAATATGAGTGACTTAGACTTAATGAGAGACGAGCCGATTGAATCATTAAATGAAAGGCTCAATATCAAAGAGGCGATAGACGCTTGTGCAATTGCGGGTTCTGCCCAAACTGTGTTGGATCGGTTAATCGCAATGTCAGAGAATACCGGGCCGTTTGGAACTCTCCTAGTAGCTGGGCAAGACTGGGATGACAGCGGTCGCTGGCCAAAGTCTACGAAGAAATTAGCAGAAGATGTGGCTCCAAAACTTGCTCAGCATCTTAAAACGCTGGAGTACAAATCATGAAAGATAGTGTCTGGCACTTTGCAGAGCATGTAGCTGCAACGGACAAGGTAGATATTCCAGATTCAGCGATCAAAGCAGCAAAAATTTTTCTATTGGACACATTAGGTGTGGGAGTTGTTGGTTCAGCCGCACCTTTCGTTGATGAATTAATAACGGCAACAGCAGCTGCAGGTGTGAGCTCTTCACGATCTGCTAGAGTGTTTGCAAGTGGTCAGCGCCTCTCCCCTCCTGGAGCAGCACTCTTAAATGCATTTCAGATACATAATTCAGAATTCGACTGCGTTCATGAAGCGGCAGTTGTTCACCCTCTGGCTGTAATATTGGGAGCAATGACTGCCTTTTCCGATGCAGAAGGCGGCATTTCTGGAAGTGATTTCATATCAGCTATGATATTGGGAGTAGATGTTGCAGCAGGTTTAGGTGTTGCATCAAATTCTCCCCTTAAATTTTTTCGACCAGCCACTGCAGGTGGCTTTGGAGCCGCTGCTGCGTTAGCACGGTTAAAGGGCTTGGATGTTGAAGGAGTTGTCCGCGCGATGAGTGCAGCTTACGGGCAAATGGGCGGAACCATGCAGGCTCACACGGAAGGCAAGGGTTTACTGCCTATGCAGGTAGGTTTTAATGCCCGAAATGCTTTACTTGCGGCTGATCTTGCAGCTCTGGGAGTCGATGCCCCTGAGAATATTCTGGATGGTCCTTATGGATACTACGCTAACTTTGAAGGTGCCTATGACCTTTCGGGAGTCATTGAAACACTTGGAAATATTTGGCGGATTACTGAGGTAGCTCATAAGCCGTTTCCATCTGGTCGAGCCACTCATGGAATTTTGGATGCGGCACTTCAAATACAAAAGAAGCATAGCCTAAACTATTCAGATATCACGTCTGTACATTGCAAAGTTCCAAGCTTAACGCAGAGGCTAATTGGCCGACCGGCCTTAGAGGCAATGACACCCAATTACGCACGATTATCAGGGCAGTACGTGGTAGCCTCTGCCCTTATGCGCGGCACTGTTAATGTTGAGGATTTCTACGCTGAAGCACTGAATGACCCCAAACGCTTAGAACTTGCAAAAAGAATAATTATTGAAACGGACACTAACCCCGACCCCAATGCTCTCGCCCCAGTCAATGTAGAAATCCAAACTATTGACGGCGGCAGTTTTCATATGACGCTGGAAAAAATCTACGGTAGCCCCAGCAACGCAATGACGCATGGAGCCCATTTATCGAAATTTAAGAATAACTTCCAAGCCGCTCGCCCAAACCTCCCAGCCAGCCAAGCTGAAGAGTTAATACAGACGATCGATAATATCGAAGCAGTTTCAGATATGCGTAGCGTAATAGACCTGTGTGTTGCGTCATGACGAGCAACTACTTTTTACAGGCGGATCCAAGAACCATTTTGCAGGATTACCCTGTTGGTACTGCTTTCTTAGACGGGCCCGCGCGACTTTCCAGAGATGAACTTCGGAATCTACAAGAAAGCCGGTTCTCTAGTGTCATAGCCCGTGCCTGGGAGGTTCCATTCTATCAACGCCGTTGGTCGGCTATAGGCCTCGAAAAAGAGGACATTAAGGAGATAGATGATCTTCCCAAAATACCTACCTTTTCAAAAACTGACCTTATGGAGAGCGTAGAAGCCTATCCTCCATTCGGCGATTTTCATGGATTAGGTGATAATTTTTCTAATGCGGTACTCCACACGACAAGCGGCACAACGGGAACCCCACAACCACTTTTTTTCGGCCCCTATGATCGAGAAGTCCAGAACGTATTATTGGCACGGGCATACATTTTACAGGGAATGCAAAAAGGCGACGTTGCACATTCCGTTTACGGCTACGGAATGGTGAATGGTGGGCATTACGTTCGCGAAGCTGTCACTCATTTCACGGATGCAATGTATATTCCAGCAGGCACAGGTCGCGATACGCCGACTTCTCAACAGATAGAAATGATGCATCGCTACGGCGCAACGGCAATTCTTGGTTTTGCTGACTACATAAAACGATTGGCGGACGCAGCTGTTGAGGTAGGAATGAAACCTGGGGAAGATATTCCGCTTAAGATGATCTCAGGGCACATAGGCCAGGAGGATAAAGCGGCAATTTCAGAGGCTTGGGGCGGAGCTGCTGTCTACGATTGGTACGGTGTCGGTGATACCGGAATTATTGCTGGCGAAGGCCCATCTCACAACGGGCTTTATGTTTGGGAAGACGCTCATATTATCGAAATGTTGGATCCAGAGGGGGGAACAGCTCTACCTGATGGTCATACAGGGAATATATGCGCGACGCCGCTCTTCAAAACTGGTGTTTATCCAATAGTGCGCTTCGACACCAAAGATCTCTCAAAATTAATGGCCCCTGCTCCAGAAAGCGGCATTAACTTTAAACGCATGCCCGGTTTTCAAGGGCGAAGCGATAACATGGTGAAGCTTAGAGGGATAAATGTGTATCCCACGGCTATTGGAACGTTATTAGATCAACACAGGGCGACCACAGGCGAATATATCTGCCGTCTCACTCGGTCAGGATCCCGTGATGAGCTAACTGTGGTGGTGGAAACTAAAGAATTGGGGACTAGTCTGACTCTTGAGATAGAAGCCATTTTGAAAAAAGGCCTTGGGGTTTCTGTTAAGGTTCAGCTTGTGTCTCCAGGTGAAACAGCGACTGACACACAAGTCGAAACACGTCAGAAACCCATAAGATTAGTAGACTTAAGATGATTGGCACCCCAGCTGAAGAAATAACTGGTTTATCAATCAAACAGCTTTGCCATCAGTATAGAAGTGGTGAGAGTGATCCAGTGCATGTCACGGAAGCTTATCTCACCTCGATAAGCAAAAAAAATGCAGAGTTGAATGCATTCATAAATATCACCTCTGAAAATGCTCTCCAAGCTGCAAAGGCTTCTGTACATCGTTGGCGATCAGGCAGTGCATTGAGCCCAATTGATGGAGTG
>VMCJ01000110.1 GCA_008081395.1 Rhodospirillales bacterium
ATAAATATAAAAAAAGAAGATTATAAGTAGTGTTTCCATCTATGAGCGGGATAACCCAATGCAAAGTCCTTGGTTAATCGGCCTAGGTGCCATCAGCGCAGCATTAGCACTCGGTCTTGCACCTATGATGACCCTTTTTATCGGAAGGATTGCCTACCGATCTTTGCCGGAAGAATATGCTAGTACTTTTCTGCGGGCAGCATTCCCAGTGTACTATGCTATCCTTACAACTCTATCAGTTATAGGGGGTGCCGCACTTGCAGTGCCTCGACCAATAGAAGCCGGTATTTTAGCTGCTGTCGGGCTGACATCCGCTTTTGCTTGGCTCTGGCTAATGCCAATTGCGCACCGATTAGACGATTTACGCCAGCAAGGACAACAGGTGAGGAAGGAATTACTGCAAACGCAAGGCAGGATGACTTTTATTGTGGTGGTTCAAATTATAGCTCTTATTGTAACGATCGTCCGCCTGACAACAGTTCATTAATGAACAACACTTTTTACAATCGATTGAACTTGAAGGTTGTCTAAGAGCAGTCAACTGAATTGAAAGCTTAATATTTCCAATTGGCACTGAGCTAGCCGAAATATTTTTGGAACCCACAGCAGTGCTTTAAGCTGGGTAAAATGTGATCATCTAATTGGAATATTGCACTTAGCTATCAGCTATCATCGCGCCAAATTGAGCCTCGGCTGCAAGTTGACCATCTACGTAGGCCTTACCTTCAAATTTCCATACTTTTGATCTTGCTCTGGTCTTTTGCACGTGAAGTTTAAGCTGATCCCCGGGAACAACCTGACGGCGGAAGCGAGCTTCGTCTATAGTCATGAAGTAAACGAGCTTGCCCTCAGCTTCCTCTCCCAGCGTGGCAACGACAAGTGCAGCCGCGGTTTGAGCCATTGCTTCGATTATAAGAACCCCAGGCATGACCGGTGCACCGGGGAAATGCCCCTGAAAATGTGGTTCATTAAATGTGACATTCTTTATACCGACTGCACTTTCTCCCAATTCCACATCTTCCAAGCGATCAACCAGAAGGATGGGATAACGATGGGGAATCATCGTTAGAATACGTTGTATGTCGATTACGTCGGTAGCAACCATGAATTCAGACCTAAAATCGGGTGCCAAACGAGAAGGAAAATACTTGCTCTTGGTCAAAATCTTCCTTCAACACGGCATAACCAAAATCTAATCTTAGAGGACCAAGAATCGACGCCCAAGTGAGTCCAACACCAATAGATACTCGAGGATCCGAACTGTCCTGGATACCTGCCCCCTGATCGTCAGTGTCGAAGACCGAACCAACATCGATAAAGGTACGTCCGCGGATGCCAACTTCTTTTGATAAACCAAGAGGAAATGTTAACTCTGCGGTACTCTGATAGTAATAATTTCCGCCTAGGCCATCATCTGTTGCCGTATCACGGGCACCAACTCCAGAAAATGCAAAACCTCGGAAGTTTGTTCCGCCAAGAAAATATCGATCGACCAATCGTACATCTTGGTCCAAGCCAAAAACAGCTCCTGCTCTGGCAGAAAGCTGAAGTACCGTTTGCTCAGCTAAGGGAAAAAATTGCGACACTTTTGCTTCATTATTTACGTAAGCGACCGACCCACCAAGGCCTGCAACCCCGGTATTCCAGGATAAGCGTAATCCCTCTGATGGATCAAAAAAATTGTCTGTGTTGTCGTAGGTAATCTTGTGCGTCAGTTTCGATGTAGAAGAGAGCCCATCCTGTGCCAGGATGAAACGAGATGCCCCAGCGGATGCACTTATATCCGAGTCTTTAAAACTGTATCCCCAAGTTTGTCTCCAGCGAGGTGCCAGCTCATACCCCACTCTAAGACCGAAGCCAGCCGCACGTTCAGAGTAAGCTGACTCACTTTCACGGTCTTGCTCTGATGCAAAGATATCAAAGCCTGCAGATAAGGGTCGATCTAAGAAATATGGCTCCGTAAATGAAAGATCGATCTGCGTGTCTTGTAACGAAATTCCAAAAGACAAAGCCAGGTCTTGGCCTTTCCCGAGTAAATTTCGTTCTCTGATTGAAGCGTTACCCAAAACACCAGAATCTGAGGACAAGCCAGCACCAAATGACAATTCGCCTGTTGATTTTTCGACGACTTTTACTTCTAGTCTTATCCTGTCCGGGGTTTGAGTTGGCACCCTATCCACTTTTACTGTCTCGAAGAATCCAAGACGCCGAATACGACGCTCTGACTCTCTGATTTTAGCTCTATTGAAGGCATCCCCTTCAGCCAACTGCATCTCACGTCGGATAACGCTATCCAAAGTCCTCACATTGCCGGATATATTAATCTGATCAACATAAACGCGTTGGCCGTCTCCAATATCAAAAACAATATCAACTAGCTTCTCATCTGAGCGACGATTAACCTTGGGAACAACATCGTAAAATGCAATCCCAGATTTACCTATCGTATCCGTGAGATCATCAACTGTCTCATCTACCCGATCTATACTGTAATGATCACCTGCCTCTATCTTTACTTCTTTCTGAAGTAAATTGGGATCAATATTGGGCAGATTACTAACAACATTCACCGAACCTACGTCGTACCTTTCACCCTCTTCAACGGTAAAGGTAATGATAAATCCGTCACGGCTCGGGGTTAACTCGGCGACCGAACTGATCACCTGAAAATCAACATATCCGTTACCAAGGTAATATTGCCGAAGTAGGTCTTGGTCATACGAAACGCGGTCAGGATCGTAAATATCATCCGAAGTCAAAAAACGATACCATCGCGACTCTTTTGTGCTGACAACTGATCTTAGTTGGCTATCGGAAAAACGCTTGTTTCCAACAAAAAGAATTCGATGGACCTTAGTAAGTTCACCTTCGGTGATTTCAAAAACGATATCTACACGATTTTGATCAAGCTCAATAAGCTTAGGTTCCACTTTTACAGAAAATCGGCCGCTTCTTCGATAAACCTCAATGATACGCTCAGCATCAGCCTGAACTTTGTTCAGAGTATAAACCAGCCTTGGCTTTAGCTTCAGTTCTGGCTCAAGGACATCATCCTTAATGCGTTTATTGCCTTCGAAAGCTATCCGATTAATGACAGGATTTTCCTTCACCTCAACTATAAGAATACTTCCGTCTCGACGAAATTTTACATCCCGGAAATATCCAGTAGAGAAAAGTGACTTAAGGGACTCGTCTAGCTTATCACGCTCGTAACGATCCCCGACTTTTAATCGCATGTATGAAATAACGGTGTCTGTGTCGACGCGTTGAGAGCCCTCTACTATGATCTCATTGATAATGTTGGACTGAGCTGTTTTTTCACTACCCGCTAAATTTACAGATTGCGCAAAGCTGGAGTGCGGCCATCCTACAAGTAAAGATAGCATTGCTAGGCAAACAAAACTAAGTCGTAATTTTGACGTCACCATATTACGTCAACCAATCCAAGTTCTTAATCTTTCAATAACTTGAAAATGCATCAAGTCATTCCAAGTGGCAAATAGCATTACTACTATTACTATTGCAAATCCAAATCGGAAGCTAAGTTCTTCTACGCGCTCACTTAAGCGCCGCCCCCGCGCCCATTCAATAGCTAAAAATAAGAGATGGCCGCCATCCAACATAGGTATTGGGAATAAATTGATTAAACCAAGGTTTAGAGACAGCATCATTCCAAACCCAACCAAAGCTGTGAAACTTATTGCTGCTGTATCGCCCGCTATTTGAGCAATTCTGAGCACACCGCCAATTTCATCTACTGGACGAACACCCGCTATGATTTGCCACAAATAATCCAGAATGAGCCCTGACTTCTGCCAAACGAATAATACACCCTCGAGCGCAGCCGATCCCAGTCCCAAAGGAATTGGATCGAATGGGGCGGCCGCTACCCCAATCCTACCGATGAATTTTTCGCCCACCTCAATGCGAGCTGGAGTTACTGCTAGACTAATAAGTGAGCCCTCTCTCTCGACCTGCATAGCAATGGATTTATCAGGCCGTGCCTGGATATAGTCAGCAAAAGCACCAAAATCCCGAATGTTAATTCCATCAACTTTCAAAATCTTATCACCTACCCTGAGTCCTGCGTTAGAAGCAGCGCCATCGCTAGCCACTTCACCAAGTTTGACAGGAATTTCTGCTCTAATCCCGAGGTCACCGTGTTCGTATGTATTGCCAAAACGGTCCTCAAAGGAACGAATTTGTGGAGAGGCAACTAATTTAATACGTTGATCAAATCTCTCAATTTCAAGTTTGAGGTCTCTTCCGGCTGCCATTAACTCGGCGTCTCGAACATCCTCAAAACTTCTTATGTTACGACCGTTGATTGCTATGAAACGATCACCTGGCTCTAAACCTACAGAAGCTGCTGCGCTACCAGGTGTCACAGCACCCAAAATTGGAGGGGTTGATGACTGGCCAACAATCAAAAACATCAAAAAAGCGACAACGCCGGTTAACGCAAAATTAGCTAAAGGCCCCGCCACAAATATTAAAGCTCGAGCACCTATGGAAGCTGATGCCAAACTTCCGGGAACTAAAGGCTCAGAAATCGTGCTAACGCTAGCTACATTTGTATCGCCTCGCATTTTCACATAGCCACCAAGTGGTATCAAAGCGAAGCGCCAACGGCATCCACGACGATCATTAAAACCAAAAATCTCTGGACCAAAACCGATTGAAAATGTTTCGGCGTGAACGCCCACAGCCCTTGCAGCAAGATAGTGACCAAGCTCATGAACAAATACCAAGACTGTCAGGAGAGCAAGAAACCAAGGAAGGTAATCAATTAAAATTGCCAAAGAAACTTTTCCTAATCAGGTCAACGAACTGATATGATTTAGGGCGGCCAGCCGCGCTTGGCGATCAACTTCTACCACTTGCTCCAAAGTATTTGCGTGCATCCTTGGCACAACCGCAAGTGACTCCATAACTGTTTCCACAATGGCCATAAAACTAATGCGTCCCTCTAAAAAGGCAGCCACAGCAACTTCATTCGATGCATTAAGAACTGCAGGACGATCACCTCCATCCCGCAGCGCCTGCCGCGCAAGGTTTATAGATGGAAACCTTTCAGGGTCTGGAGCATCAAAGGTTAGCTGACCAATACTCGCTAGGTCTAATCGTTGAACAGGTGTTTGCATCCTGTCAGGCCAAGCCAGAGCAACTGCTATTGGTGTTTGCATATCAGGGGCGCCAAGTTGGGCCATGACTGACCCATCTCTATATGACACCATGCCGTGGATAATGGACTGGGGGTGAATTAAAACGTCAATTCTGTCCTCGGGGAGAGGGAACAAACGTGCTGCTTCAATTAGCTCTAAACCCTTATTCATCATCGTAGCAGAATCAATAGTGATCTTTGATCCCATGTCCCATGTTGGATGCCTTAACGCATCTTCCAACGTTGCATTTGCAATCTGTGATTTCGACCACTTCCAGAATGGACCGCCAGAAGCTGTCAATGTGAGTTTTTCAACTGTGTGGGCACGCTCAGGCTCATAAGCCTGGAAAAGAGCACTGTGCTCTGAGTCAACAGGCAATATTTGTGCGCCATTAGCAGCAGCTGCAGCTTTTACAACATCACCCGCGGATACAAGAGCTTCCTTATTAGCCAAAGCGACGGTTTTTCCAGTCATACAAGCAGCGAGAGTGGACTCAAGGCCTGCCAAACCAACTATCGCAGCAACAGCAATATCTGCTTGCCTTTGGCCGGCCTCTTTAACGGCCGCAGCACCTGCAGCGATTTCGCATTTATATCCGGATAGGGCGTTTTTCAAATCTCGGTAGCGATTTTCGTCAGCCACGGCTACGAAACGTGCTTTAAGTTCGCGACCTAAGTTTGCTAGAGCCTCTGCATCACTTCCAGCGGCAATAGCTTCAGCTTGAAAACGTTCAGGCGCTCCAATAACTAGATCGGCTGCCGCCCGCCCCACAGAACCAGTCGCACCTAGGATCGAGACGGTTTTAACTGTCATGTCGGCCATCCAATCATCATCACACCTACAACAAATATGGGTAATCCGAACAAATGACTATCTAGTCGGTCCAAAACACCACCATGGCCAGGCAAAATTTGCCCAGAATCCTTCACTCCAGCGCGCCTCTTAACGCAGGACTCCGTCAAATCTCCTATCACTCCTGCTATACTTGTAAGCAAAGCTAACAACACACCACCTGCAACCCAATCCCCACCTAAAATAATTCCAAGCACCACGCCCACAACACCAGCGGCAGTGAGACCACCTAAAAATCCTTCCCACGTTTTTCCTGGGCTAATTAAAGGAAAAATTTTTCTTTTGCCAAAAGTTCGGCCACAAAAATAAGCGGCAACGTCAGATGCCACTACGATTGAAACAGCCCAAAATACAGGAGAGGCGCCATACACATATCTCAACCAACCTAAGGCAAACAAAGCCGGAGCAAACCAAAAAAAACCGATTACGGAACGTCTCAAATACCCGTTCAAGTTAGCTGACAACTCCCACCATTCTTTCAAAAGTGCAATTAATGAGACCACCAAGAGCACTAGAAATGTTTCGAAATATAGAATGTTAGCCGTGAGAAATACCAAAGTGAGTATGGCAGCTGTTATTGATCGCTTAAGAAAATTTTCTGAAAAAT
>VMCJ01000158.1 GCA_008081395.1 Rhodospirillales bacterium
ATAAAGCCGCTTAAGTTTTCAGAACTGTTGGCCATATTGTTTCCCCTTTTTTTTTTTTAAATCTGATTTTGTCAGCATCCCGTGAAGTTTTGATCACGTCAATGTTCCGGAATTACCTAAATTTTTTGAAAAGTATTCTACTTAATCAAGCGCAAACTAAATTTCCTAGTCAGCCCATTGCTTTTCAAAAGCCCACACATCTTCAAAGCCCATGGAACGACTGAATTCCATAAAGTCGGCAAGCGGTGCTTCAGCACCAATCGAAGAACCTGTTTCCTTTATTTGAGTGTAGACCGACTTAAGCGCCGCACCCACTGCAAGGAAACCAGCTCCTGGGTAGATCGCAATATTATATCCGATACTCTGATAGTCAGCTGCAGGTAAAACTGGGGTACTTCCGCCTTCAACGACGTTTACCAAGAGCATTGCATCAATTGATGCTCCAATCTTCTCCATTTCTTCAACGCTTTCTGGACTTTCCACGAACACGATGTCCGCTCCTGCCTTCGCAAAAGCTTCACCTCGACGAATTGCTTCATCCAATCCGTGCCCTGTACGAGCGTCTGTACGAGCTACAATCAGGAAGTCTTCAGAGTCACGCGCTGCGACAGCAACTTTGATTTTCTTAAGCATGTCTTCAAGGGGGATTACTCGGCGCATAGGCGTATGCCCACACTTTTTTGGAAACTCTTGATCTTCGATTTGAATTCCAGCTGCACCAGCACCTTCGTAACCACGAACAGTATGCTCAACATTCAGTAAGCCGCCGTAACCCGTATCACCATCAGCAATCATTGGAGTTTTTGCGATTGAGGTAAAAACCTTAACCCTTTCAACCATGTCTCGGTAACTTGCTAGACCAGCGTCAGGAAGACCCAAATGGGAGCCAACTGTGCCATATCCAGTCATGTACAAGGCATCAAAACCCATAGACTCAGCAATGCGAACAGAAATGCCATCAAAAATTCCTGGAGCCGCAATAAACTCACCAGCGGCTAATTTCTGTTTCAATGTCGTCATTCCATTTCCCCATGGTCAAATTGAGATATTTGATCCAGAATACCTGAAAAAGGAGAAAGATATATGTCAGCAGAGATAACTGTTTTTTGGCAGCCTCATTGAACTAGCTGTTTAAGGGTTAAAGAATTCCTCTCGATCCGTGGGATTGAGTTCAAATCAGTTAATGTTGTTGAGGATGCAGACGGCTTAGCGGAGCTCCGGGCTTTAGGTGCTAGATCTGTGCCAGTTGTGTCGCGAGGAGGCAAGTTTGTCTTCGCTCAACTTATTAAAGATGTTGTCCAATTTCTTGATATAAAGGAAGATGTTGGACCAAAACTTTCTCCAGCAGAGCTTGTTGAAAGGGCAGATTTTATTTGGGAATCTGCAATACGCTATTGCAAACAAATGCCAGATACGTCACTCGACAAGGAATTACCAAATAGACCTCGTAGTTATCGGGTTCTTATGCATCACATTTTCCAAGTTCCAACATGTTTTCTCGAAGCACGAACTTCTGGCGATGTAATGTCCTATGAACGCCTCGTGGCACCACCTCCTGAAGGATGCGAGACTTCTAATGGTATTGCTCAATTTGGTGAGAATCTGCGTGCTGAGTTTGCCGCTTGGGCTAAAAACGAAGGTGAAAAGCTTGGGCAAGGCAAAATGCCTACTTATTACGGAGAACAACCAACTCATGAAGTGCTAGAGCGCACTGTGTGGCACTCAACCCAGCATGTTAGACAAGTAATGTCTCTTCTTGAGCGGGAGGGAGTGAAAGTAGATCAACCACTGGGCAAAGATGCTATAGCAGGTCTGCCTCTAACTGATAAAGTTTGGGATGATTAGGCCTTCCTATTCATCTAAAAGAAAATTTTAGTGCTTCTTAACTGCGCTAGCCAAAATCCCCTCCATAGCGGAGCCATTTTTGCGCTAGCGCATTTTTATTTTCAGGCAAAAACCAAATAACCGTGTATTTATTACGATGGACGAGGTCCTTGTAACATAAGACGGTACAAATACCGCTTTTCTTTCATGTCGTAATCGGGGTTCGCCTTGTGCATCAAAACTCGATTGTCCCACATTACAAAATCACCTACTTCCCAACGATGTCGGTATTCATGCGTCATTTGGATGGAGTGTTCTAGAAGGTAGTCAAGTAGTGGTAGCGCCTCTTCATCATCCATTCCAATTATCCGTTCAATACGGATTGGGTTGATGTAAATTGCCTTTCTTGCAGTCTCGTCATGAGTTCGAATTAACGGGTGAGAAACACTTTTTTCAATTTCAGCCTTACGCTTTTCTGTAAGCCCCACCAACTTTCTGGAACTGTGGCTTGATTGATAGACATGCTCAGCTTTAAGACCGTTAATGCGTTTTTGAATATCAATATCAAGAGTTTCAAAAGCTCGTGCCATATTTACAAATTGCGTGTCACCGCCTGTTTTTGGGAGCGATTTAGCATGCAAAATAGTGGCCTTAGGAGGATTTGCAGCATTTGAGTGATCAGTGTGATATCCCGATCCGGGAATATAACGACGCCCATCCTCGTACTTGTCTTGATTGGAAATGTAGTGGATCTCAGGGCACTCTTCGAGCTGGAAACGTGTGTTATGTTGGTGAAGAGGATCACCGAATTGTTTGGCTGCTGCGAGTAGCTCATGAGGATTAAGGTTTTGATCACGAACTACTAGCACCGAATGTTCTAACCATGCTCGATAAACACGCTCTCGGGTTTCAGACGAAAGCGGCTGACTGAGGTCCAAACCTTCAACCTCAACTCCTGTATGATCGCTGAGGGGCTTAAAGGTAATGCTCATCTCCAGAACTCCAATCGAGCGAATTCAGTTTAAATTTTTCTAGTTACCAACCTATTGAAAATGCAATTAATCAGAATGCATGCGTCTTGAGCATTCGGCAAAAGCCGCGTTAGCATAATAAAAGTTATTTATAAGAGGAAAATATCTTGGCAAAATTTCCTAAGCGGGATGCTCTTCGCGTTCACTTTGCCCACCCTGCTTACCAACTGGCAGACCGTTTTGCATTAAAAAATACTGGGATTGAACATTTCCAGACTTTTAATATGGAAGATACTAAGGCCCGCATAGGTGAAGGGGATGTTTTCGTCTGCTCCGGATTTTGGCAAAACAAATTTCTAGAAACAGCTCCTAATATTCGCTTTGTCCAAGTATGCGCCGTTGGCTTTGATCAATTCGACCAAACAGCTATGGCAGAAAAAGGTGTAAAATTAGCCAATGGTGCCGGTGTTAATGCCAATGCAGTCAGCGACCATGCATTTGCTCTAATACTTGGCCTAACTCGCAAAATTCATGAGGCAAGAGATAATCAAGCTCGCAAATTTTGGCGTGGCATGATTAGTAATATGAATGAACGAGAAGAGGAGTTACCGGGCAAAACACTTTTAATTTACGGTACGGGCGCTATTGGAGGCAGGATTGCTTCGCTTGCGAAGGCTTTTGGAATGGCAACTATCGGTGTTAGGCGAGATACGAACAAGGAAGTAGCTGGCATCGATGAAATGTATTCAACTGAACATTTCCTCTCTCTTTTACCAAAGGCAGACATTGTTGTTTTGGCATGCCCGCTGAATGACGAAACAAGAGGTCTTATGAATTCTGAAGCTTTCGCTGCCATGAAGAGAACGGCCTACTTTATTAACGTAGCTCGGGGGGGCTGCATGGTGGAGTCCGATCTTGTTTCCGCAGTCAGATCCGGCCAAATTGCCGGTGCCGGAATTGACGTAACTGATCCCGAACCATTGCCCGAAAATTCAGAGCTATGGAACCTTGAAGAGGTAATCCTAACTTCTCACACCGGAGGAGAAACAAGGGCTTACGAAGATAACGTGGTTGATGTTTTGATAGAAAACCTTGATCGCTTACTTGAGGGTCGAGAGGATCTGAAAAACCAAATCGTGTAGTTTTTACCTAGTCGAGGGACTTTAACTTTCTTGAGGCAGAAACACGCCCTTTCCGGTCTTCTGCTGATCAAATAGCTTATAGGCTTCATCTGCCTGATCTAATTTCCATCTATCGGAAAATAACCCGTCGACGTCGATTTTGCGGTCGGAAACAAAACGCGCGCAGTCTGCCTGTCCCATTTTCGAGAAGGTCCAGTGTCCCATCAAGGTTACTTGCCTACGAATTAGATCGGGAGAAACTTCAAGCATAACTTCTCCCCCCTCACCGACAAAACAGGCAGCTCCCCATGCACGAACCACCTGTACTGCAGCCCGCCGCGCGTCTGGCGACGATGATGCATCCAACGTCTTGTGAGCACCTTCGCCATGCGTCAGGTCTTTAATAGCTGCTACAACATCTCCGTCTGTTGGATCTAACGTGACATCAGCACCTACTTCCATTGCCATTTGTCGCCGCTCTGACGAAATATCTACCGCTATGACACGAGCACCCATAGCAGCACCAAGTTGTGTCGCTGATAAACCCACCGGACCTTGGCCAAAAACCACTAAGGTTTCATCCCCCTCCAATCCAAGCCTCTTTAACGCTCCATAAGCTGTTCCTGTCCCGCAAGAAATTGCGGCTCCCGCTTCGAAGGATAAATTTTCAGGGAGACCTACGAGAGTATGCGCCGGCACTCTCATGTATTTGGCATGAGCGCCATGCCCAACAGACCCAAAAACAATAGCCCCGTCCACACACATTTGAGACCATCCACCCTGACAATGGCGGCAGACACCACACCCATCGTAATGGTGGTCCATAACACGATCACCAATACGGGCTTCTTTCTCTGTCACGGCAGAGCCCACCTCGACAACAACGCCACACGGTTCATGGCCTGCTATCATCGGGGTTGAAGCGCGTCTAATACCTCCACGCACAACTCCTGGCTCAAACTTTGGTCTGTAAGCTTTGAGATCGGTGCCGCACATTCCTGAAGCACGGATTTCTAGGATTACATCACGCGGCCCTGGGGTAGGATCTGGAAAATCGCGAAGCTCAACCTGACGTTCCCCAAGAAAGACAACACCCTTCATTTTTCAGATCTCCTCAAGAATCTGGCCTAACACCAAAAATTGTCTCAAAACGCTCCTGAAATTTCGGCCAAACTTCTGGGTTTAACAAACGTGGTGGCCGCTTTCCGTTCCGAACTTCCACCAATTGCTCAGCAGCAATTTTTGCGATGTTACTGCGACTTTCTTTAGTGATACCCGCTGTATGAGGCGATACAATAACATTGTCTAATTTAAGCAACTCATGGTCAGTTGGCGGTGGTTCAATATCAAACACATCAATGCCTGCACCATATAGCTTTCCAGATTTCAAAGCCTCGACAAGTGCATCCTCAACATGAATGTAACCACGAGCCGTAGCCACGTATATTGCTCCATCTTTCATGGCATCAAATACCGACTTGTCTACCATGCCGCGTGTTGTAGGAATCAAAGGGCAATTTAGCGACACAAAGTCAGCCTGGGCCACCATTTCATGCAAACTATCGTATTTCTCGGCGCCTTTGGCAGCGATTTCCTCTTTTGTAAGCAAAGGATCAAAAGCAACAATTCGACAATTAAAAAGGCCTTTGCATAGTTCCGCCAGTCTGCCACCAACATGACCAATGCCGATAATGCCAACCGTTTTGTCTTTCAGTTCTACACCTTTGAACACATCACGCTCAGTTATTCCGCCACGACGTACAGCTTGATCCGCTGGCATAATTCGTTTGGCGACAGTGAGCATCATCGCCAAAGCGTGCTCAGCCACTCCCTCTTTATTTCCACCAGCCTGATTAACAACAGCAACACCCGCCGCGGTCGCTGCTTCTAAATCACAGACATCGTAACCAGCACCGTACGTGGAAAGCATTAGAATGTTAGGACAGCGGTCAAAAAGTGCTTTCTCACCCCAAAATTGCCGGGGAAGTTCGTCTTTTGCAGAGCTGATGGAATACACATGCGTATCATTCAGTGCCTCAAAGAGCGCATCTTCGGGATCTGTAAGATGCTTCCTTTCAATAACGAAACCGCCGTCTTTATCCAAAACGTCTAAAAACGACTGCTCCATTGGACGGGTGAAATAGAGAACACGCATAGCATTCGTGGCAGCATCGGTCATTTAATCATTCCTTATATTTAACCGTGACGTACTTTTCTTTGAAATTATCAACAAGTACTACGTTAGAATGCGAAAATCATTTCAAAAGCACTAGAGCTAAAATCAATTTTCATTGAAATTTTATATTGGACAATCAAAAGAATAAGTTAGCTAAAAAGGAACCGATACTCGAATAGC
>VMCJ01000126.1 GCA_008081395.1 Rhodospirillales bacterium
GGCGCGAATACATCAGCATTAACATTGTATATTTCATCAACAGACACTGCCTCAGCACCGAGATCTCTTACGGCAGAGGCGACTAACATCTCGTTTATGTCAGCAACAATTATTCTAGCACCAGCCACTTGCAACTGATTAGCCAAAGCTCGCCCAACAGCACCAAGTCCCTGAATTGCAACAGTAACTCCCGCAAGATAGTCCGCGCCAAGACGAAATCGTACGGCTGTTTTAATCCCTTCAAAAACACCAAGAGCGGTTATCGGCGAAGGGTCACCAGACCGTTCTGGCAAACCAGCGACATGTTCAGTTTCCTCTGCCACAAAGCGCAAGTCAGCAGGCTTTACGCCAATATCTTCTGCTGTGATATAACGCCCATCAAGCTGTTCAATAGCCTTACCCAAAGCCCGAAGAAGTGCGGGGGTCTTAACCGTCGAAGCGTTACCAAGTACAACGCACTTACCTCCACCTAGAGGAAGCCGGGCAAGTGCTGATTTATACGTCATTCCACGCGAAAGACGAAGTACATCAGCAAGAGCATCAGCGTCTGAGCGGTAATCCCAAAAACGGCACCCCCCAAGTGCGGGCCCGAGCTTGGTCGAATGGATAGCAATTATAGCCTTTAGTCCAGAATCTACGTCCGAAACAAAAAGGACTTGTTCATGTTCCTTAAAGTTTGAATCTGAAAATACGGTCATACTGCAGTTGATGGCTTAAACCAGGGCATGTTTTTATCACGTTGAAGGTCTGAAAGATCAATTTTTGACTTCTGGGCAAGCGTAAATCCTATGTCATCAAGGCCTTCCAATAGGCAATGCTTATGGAATGCAGAAATTTCGAAGTGATACGTTTCACCTTGTGGGCAAGAAACAGTTTGAGCTCCCAAATCAATGGAAACTTTACCTCCCTGACCAGCTCTCAAACTCTCTCTCAAAGTTGAGCAGATTTCGGTAGATAGTCTAACCGGCAAAAAACCATTTTTCATGGAATTTGAGTAAAAAATGTCTCCAAAACTTGGCGCTATGACTGCCCTGAAACCAGAATCTAACAAAACGTACACCGCTGCTTCACGGCTAGAGCCGCATCCAAAGTTACGATCGGCAATTAGTAACTCTGCATTATCCCACGGTTCACGATTTAAGACGAAATTGGGATCCATATCACCTGAATTTGTTCTTCGAACGTCGTAAAACAGATAACTAGAATAACGTTCATCTCTCGGCCGCTTTAAAAAGCGAGCAGGGATAAGTTGGTCTGTGTCCACGTTGGCACGATCCAAAGGCGCAGCGTGAAAACTCCCACTGTCAAAAGCCTTCATTGGCATATCTTAAATCTCCGTTTTGGATCTTTCGGTCAATGAAACCCAGTTCAATGACTTTCGTCTAGTCAAGCTGAACACGAAGCTCCCCCTAGAACACAAAACTGAGCACAATATGGATGGTTCAACTGCACAGGTCCAGTCGAACTAGCTAATGTTTCTCCAAGCACATACGCATCATCATAGGGTAGCAGAGTACAGGCCACCGTGCTTGCAGCCTCCCCCTTTCTCTTCACAACCATTCTGGAGTTAGAACACATGACTTGCTCTGGAGACTTTCCCAAAATATTCCAACAGGCGTCCGTAATTTCTGGAACATCTCTGGAAATTTCCATTTCAGGAAACAAGACAAGAGACGATGGGTTCATCGGATCAATTGCAATACCAAGCTCACTGAAAAGGCGCCCGAAGCCTTCTCTCGTTTTCTGTTCATCTTCTCCCCAACACATCCGCCCTGCTATGCTTAATTTTGCTCCAACGGCAGACAGCCATTTGAGTCCACGTATCGTGGGGTCCCAAGAATTTTTTCCTCGTTCCCTCTCATGCAGTTCGACACTGTAGTGATCGAGAGATACGCGAAAAAACAATCTTTCATAAGCCGCAATCAGGCCCTTAAGTACTTGCTGATGTTTTTGCATTGGCCGCATCGCATTCGTCAGCAGCAGTACGTCAAAACCCCTATCCAGCGATATACCCAGCATGGATATGATTTCGGGATTCATAAAAGGCTCACCGCCTGTAAAACCGATTTCTCGAGTCTTGAGCTTAAGCGCTCGAATTTCGTCCAACTTAAACTTTACATCATTGAGCGACAGATACTCGAGCCGATCATTGGTCGGGGATGATTCAATATAGCAATTTTCGCAAGCAAGATTGCACAAAGTTCCAGTGTTAAACCACAGTGTTTCTAGGTGCTTCAAAGAGACAGCAGCACGAGTAGAGCCATCAGCAGTGATGTATGGATCTTGGAATTTTAAATTATTGAGCTTGAAAGCCTCAGAGGCACTTAATTCAGGCATTTAGGAAACCACACAATCTCTTGATGCTCACACTTGTTTCTGTCGTTGTAACAATAAAACTGAGCTTTCCAAAATAATGTTATTAACAAAGCGCGGCAGTTAAAAAGAAACATCTTGCAGCCCAGCACTCAGCAAGCGATATTGGAATTACGCGGGTATGATGTAATGGTAGCCTGTTAGCTTCCCAAGCTGAACGCGGGGGTTCGATTCCCCCTACCCGCTCCACCTAATAGGCATAACCATTTGATCTGTAATCTTTTTCGTACACGAGATCATGCTGAAAAGACTATCTGTATTTTATAGAGATGTATTCTTCATTAAAAAAATTTAGTTTCATTGATTTGTTAGTAATAACAATTCTGCTCAGCCTTTTATCGCTGGCTTCGGCTGCAAAGGCCCAAAGCTTCATAGCGGAAGGATCTGATACAGGTGCAGGCGTCGGCGCAAGGCATAACGCTATGGGAGGAGTTGGCGTTGCTACTACTGAGGATGCATACGCCGTCTTCTACAATCCGGCAGGAATGAATGTAGACACTTCAGCCGAGTTAGCGGTAGACAGGCAATTAAATGCCGAGCTCAGACTAGTTAGCTATTTAGGCGCTACACTTTCACTCCCTACAGAAGATCTCACCGGGCTAAAAACAGCGATCGGTTTTGCTTTTTATCCCAGAGTTCACGCCCGTGCGTCTGGAGCATTTTCAGAAAACGATTTTGAAAGCATTTTCCTGCGTTATCTCCTACCGGATCTGGATGGAACTTTTGATGGAGACCTGGAGAGCAAGACAAAGGTCTATCGTCTCGCCTTATCTGCACGACCAGGCGATAGCGATTTTTGGGCAATTGGATTCAACTTCGACTATATAGATTGTAAGACCAATTTTTGCGGAACCACCGCCACTTCTAATGGTTTTACGATTGCTTCGACCGAAGCTAGGGCGACAAGTTTTGGTTTAAGCTTATTGCTTAAACCAATTCCAGACCTAAGCATTGGCGCGTCTTTTACTGACCTCGGTAGCGATCTTACCTCAGACGTCACCACAACAGATGACTTGGGAACCAGGACTGAGCATCACGAGCTTTCATTTCCCATCAAAGGGCTTGTAGGAGTTGGATACAACCTGTTGGACAATCTGCTTATAACCGGGGAATATGAGATTTTTAAAGGAGATTACGGCTCAGATGCCCTGGATCTGCAAATGGTTCGAATTGGAGCTGAATATAACTATTCGGAGTTCTTAGCATTGAGGTTGGGAGCAATGATCCCCATAAAATTTGAGTCCGAACAAACAGAAGATTTGGACTTTGATATACCGTTTGTTCCGACTGCAGGTTTTGGCTTCAATTGGGAAAATTGGCGAGCTGACTTAGCTCTTTATGTAAACCCCGTTCAAAGTGCTCATGAACATGCGCCTGCGTTGTATTCCAATATCAGCCTCAGCATTAGCTTCTAGCGCACAAGGTCGACCCTATTCTCAGTAATTTAATCCAACATTTAATCCGCGCATCAAAGCCCTAAAACATGTTTAGCTATGATATCGCGCTGTATTTCATTAGTTCCGCCATAAATCGAAGCCGCACGACGCAGCAAATGTTCAGTCATTGCACCTCGGCCAAATTCTGGACCAACAAGTTCTGAGTTTGAATCTACTCGAAGTGTGTCTCGGTCATACGGAGCCGCGTGTATGCCAGTTGCCTCGACCAATAACTCATTAAGTGCTTGCTCAATTTCTGAACCGTTGATCTTAAGTTGAGAAGCCTCGGGCCCAACGGTCCCCCCTGCTACTTCGCGAGCTAACATTCTCAAATTGGTATTCTCGTGTGCTAGCAACTTAGCATTGATTTCCAGAAGGCGGCCACGAAAGTTTGAGTCATCCCAAAGCGAACCGCCATCATTACCCCGGGCTTCCTTTGCTGCAGAAACTATCCGCAAAAATTTTTCTTTGGATTTTCCTACTCCAGCCACGCCGGAACGTTCATTTCCAAGAAGAAATTTTGCATACGTCCAGCCCTTATTTTCTTCCCCTATTCTATTGCTGACCGGAACACGAACGTCTGTAAAAAATACCTCGTTAAGGTAATGCCCACCATCAATAGAAATAATAGGGCGCACTTCTATGCCAGGCGTTTTTAAATCAATAAGAAGAAAGGAGATCCCCTCTTGCTTTTTTCCCTCCGCAGATGTGCGAACCAGCGCAAAAATCCAATCAGCATGATGAGCGTGACTAGTCCATATTTTTTGTCCGTTGACGACGTATTCGTCTCCCTCACGAACTGCTCGTGTTTTCAGGCTAGCAAGGTCTGAACCAGAGCCTGGCTCCGAGTACCCCTGACACCAGAACCTTTCACCAGATAAAATTTTGGGAAGATGTTCCGCTTTTTGTTCATCTGTCCCAAATGCCATGATCACAGGACCAACCATAACAAGGCCAAATGGTGAGAGCCGGGGAGCCTGGGCTGCCTGATACTCTTCCTCAAAAATATGTTTTTGAGTTGCATTCCATCCAGTACCACCATGCTCGACTGGCCAGTTTGGAGCTACCCATCCCTTATTAGCGAGAATTTGGTGCCATTCGCGCGTATATTCCTTGCTTACATAAGAAGCGGCTACCGCTGTTTGGATGCGTATTCGCTCAGGTAATTCAGCTTTAAAAAATGAACGTACTTCATCACGGAAAGCTAGCTCTTCCGTCGTAAACTGAGCGTCCATTTCTAATCCCCCGACTTATATGTTGCTGAGCTGATGATGATAAAAATCGATTTTGGTCTGACAATTAGACCTTTCGTACACTTGGGAGTCTAGTCTTGTAAAAAGAATATACGAGCTGATGAAACAAAAAAACTTTGAGCCTGCGCAATAGTCATTAGTAACGAAGCCAAAAACAAAATTTCTTAGTTGGCATCAAATTTTTTGATTACCTTCTCACCAAACTCTGAAAGGTTATTCTCTAAATCCGCTTCAAAAGCTTTAAGCGGCAATACAACACGAGAAACACCAATTCTCGCTTTTTCAGTAACCGCGGTCATTGGGTCCTTTCCTGATCCTGGCAGAGCATCCGGGCACCCGGACATCACAGCGATAGTGTCAGGGTCACGTCCACAATTTAATGCCTCCGATCTCATCTCACGGATCAACACTCCAACATCAACCAACGGTCCTCCAGTAGCTGGGAAGAAGCCATCACCAAGCCTTCCTGCACGACGAATTGCAAATTTGGAGTTCCCACCAATAATGATCGGCACCCGCCCATCAATTGGCTTTGGATTGCAACTCATGCCCTTAAAGTCCACATAACTTCCGGAATAGGTCGCATCATCAGCATCCCATAGCGCGCGCATTGCACCGATATACTCGTCTGTACGCGCTCCTCGTCCATCAAACGGCACTCCAATCGCCTCGAACTCTTCTCTAAGCCAGCCCACTCCTACCCCTAGCTCGAGGCGACCGCCAGTCATGAAATCGATCGTGGCAAGATGCTTTGCGAGCACAACTGGATTTCGCTGCGGGAGAACAAGAACGCCCGTAATTAACTTCAACTTTTTCGTAATTGCTCCAACATAGGTCAACCAGGCAAGAGGATCGGGCCATGCCATATCAACTCCACCAGGAAGGCGTCCTGACTCCGAATATGGATATTTAGTTTTGTAATTAGTCGGAATAACCACATGCTCAACCGCAATTACTGATTCAAAACCAGCCGCCTCTGCAGCTCGCATAATTCGGCATGCATCCTCAGGATTAGGCAAAGTAATGTTACCAAAATGCAAACAGAATTTCATCGATTTGATCTTTCTACATTTAGTCCCAACAATCCTATGGGAAAAGAAAAAAACTAGGGAGGTTTGATATGAAAGTCGGTGTTCTGATGTTCATGACTGACTATGCTTTACCAGTGACTGAACT
>VMCJ01000018.1 GCA_008081395.1 Rhodospirillales bacterium
ATGAATATTTTTTAAGATTTCTGAAAGGATCTCGCCATTTTAGTTCGTATAAATTAATGGCCGTTTCATAATTTATCCTCCCAAGTACAAAACTAAGCCTGCACGAATTTCGGTTCGTGCGGGCTTGGTTGGTTTCTGAGCCCTACTGACGCTGACGGCAACTTATCGAGCGACTTAGAGCTGTTGGGCCAATTTTATTACTTAGAGGAAACGGGGCCGAATCTCCTCCGCAAAAACCCGCATGTAATTTATCTGTCGGTCGAGATCTCCTCGTTCAACAGAGATGTATAGGTTTGTTGCACCTGCATCGGCTAGTTCATCAATTCGATCAATCCAATCTCCGACTGTACCTGCAATCGCATAACGATCCATCGCGTAGTCAGCCAAACCAATATCAACCATACGCTTTCCGTTGGTCCCGTGTTGGACCTGATGCTCATAAAGCGCATATCCATCAATGAATTCTTGCACCTTGGCTACGAGCTGGGTTGGCAGACTCTTATTCTCAAGACCAAAACGCATGGAATGATTAAGTATCGAAGCAACTGAGTCGTAAATCGCCCTCTGCGCCTTCTCACGATCTTCATCAAGCGACGTCCGGGTAGTGAACCAAAAGGGTATTTCCTCTGGATTACGACCTTCCGCCAACGCTCCTTCACGTACAAGATTTCGAGTATTCTCAATCACCTCGGGCAGGACTCCTGCCCCAAATAAAACTCCATCAGATATTCTTCCCGCAAGATGGAACATCCGAGGCCCTTCTGCACAAAGCATCACGGGAATTTTTCGTCGGTCTAAGGCACCGCCCCATCGAGCTTGATACAAACGACCGTCATATATAGCCTCTCCTTTTTCCCAAAGACCACGCATACACGCTACATACGACTCAATTCTTGCTCGTGTCGCGGGCTTGTAGCCGATGTTGTAAACAGCACTATCTCCACTTCCAATTCCAACGAAGGCTCTCCCTTCCGTGAGAGCATCGAGAGAACCAAGGAACCCACCCATAATCTGTGGTTCCCGTGTCAATGGATTTGTAGGATGCACACCAATCATCGCATTCTCAGCATGTTCGGCAATCAGTGTCGCTCGAACATAGGCATCGCCACCAAGGAAACTACTGTCATAGGTGCTAATCATGTCGACGCCTGCACCGTCTATAACTCGGATAAGTTCGGCAAACTTTTGCCTATCCGAACGACGTGGGAAGATCGAGCCGCTCGAAATGTTAACTGCGAACCGAACTTTCATTAGCCCTTCCCGAAATAATATCTGATTACTTCACTCATAGATCTGGGCTCCGCTCGGTATATCCAGCTTCAACTTCATAAGCAGCAGCAGCTTGATAAATTCTAGCTTCACTAAAAGGTGGTCCAACGAGTTGGATGGAACCAGGCATACCCGCGACGAGGGACGGTGTCGGCAAAGCGAGACCTGGGAGGGTGAGATAATTAAACGGTCTAGTACATTGGGATATACGTGCAATAACTGCTTCAAAACCCTGATGATCTAAAACATCTGTTTCCTCAATAGTTGGCGTTTCAACATTGAAGGTCGGGGCCAGTAGAAAATCACAGTCAGAGAAAACACGCTGAATGAACTCTTCGACAATCTTTGGACGAAGTTGAAGGGCCGAGAGATAATCTACCCCACTATATTGAAATCCAGGTTCACACCGAGCACGCATTTGAGCACCGTAATCATCGCGGCAGGTTTTAAGCCAGTGTGCATGAAGCGTTGCCGCCTCTGGCCCCATAGTGAGAGCAGAAAGGGCATTTATCGCTTTTACATCATCTAAATTACCCGCATCGGTCTCGACAATAATTGCGCCTGCAGATTTGAAGGCTGCCAAAGCCTCATCGCGCGCAGTTAAGGCTGCCGCGTCAGCATCTTTTTCAAAATATCCGCGAGCCACCCCAATGCGAATGCCATTACAGCTGGGCGATTGTGCTGCTCCAACATAATCATCTACAGGAACGGTTGCGGAGGTTGGGTCCTCTGGATCATACCCTGCAATCGATGCAAGCATGAGCGCGTTGTCCAGTACGGTCCTAGTTAGTGGCCCAACGTTGTCTAATGAAAAGGATAGGCCCATAACGCCAAATCTGCTGACCCGGGTCTGAGTGGGCTTCATCCCCACAATACCACACAAGCCTGCAGGCAGCCTGATCGAACCACCAGTATCAGAACCAAGGGCCCCAAAAGTCATACGCGCAGCGGTGGCCGAGCCAGAACCAGATGAAGAACCCCCAGTAATTCTCGAAGGATCCCAAGGGTTACGGCAGGCACCAAAATGCTCATTATGACCAGTCGGACCAAATGCAAACTCGGCCATATTGAGACCACCAAGATAAACAGCACCATCGGTCTTAAGTCGAGCTAAAGCAGTTGAAGTTACTGTTGGTCTAAAATCCTTTCGAATTTTACTCCCACACGTAGTAAGGCCACCTGCACGGTAATACATATCTTTATGTGCTAATGGCACACCAGCAAGCGGACCAAGGTTTTTGCCGGCAGCACGAGCTTGATCGATCTCAGCAGCCTCTGACCGAGCAGTATCTGCTTCTACACGTATGAAAGCATTCAGCTTAGGGTCCACTGCATCGATCCTGTTTAGTGTCGACTCAACAAGATCTAATGAAGTCACCTCGCCCTTCACTACCGCTTTTGTGGCCTCAAAAAGTGTAAGATCAGTCAGGCTCATTTATGCGCCTCCACATTTTTGGCCATGATCTTGTCAACAAGCGCAGGCTCGGTATCAAAGAGAGAACCCTCAGCAAATTTAAATATCGCCTTCCGGCCGGCGCTCTGAATGTTATCAGCACGCTTGGCCGCTTCACTCGAATAAACATAACCGGGGAATGGTTCTTCTGAAGATTGGCTCATGTTCAACTTCCCTTGCTGTTAACCTTCGTATGCCCCGATGAAGGATTTGTCATGTGGCAGGCAACTTTCTGCGAAACTTGCTCACTCAGTGGCTGAAGCTCTGGCTCCATCTCGCTACAAACTCTCTCGGCAAATAGGCAATTCAGCTTAAGCTTATGCAACCTATGCAGCTAGTCGTTCAAATTTTTTCACCTCAAATCAATGGGCGTTCATAAGGGTTTATCCTCGCACAACATCAACCAACAAAAAAAGCCCACAAGCTGGCTTTAAGGCCAAACAAGTGGGCTGAGCTGAGTTCAGGGAGGAAAATGAACCTGTTGGTTATTTGCATCATCACCTATGGCAAGAAGATGACTAAAAGATGAAATTTTTTTATCTTCCCATGCATAGCGTTTGAAGTTTTTTAATCAGTACGACCAAATATTCTTGGTTCACTGCATGCTTTCCAAAGGCACGACGTCGACAAAATGAAGAGAGAAATGGCAACATTACCAGACTTCTCAAAGTGGAATTACTGACAATGACCTCTTCATCTATTGAAAAACAAACCGACATTCTCAATTGGCTCGAAGAACAACGCCCAGCAATGACCGAGTTACTGGAGAAAGTAGTCAATATTGATTCTGGCTCCTACAACAAAAAAGGTGTCGACGCTGTTGGGCGGGCATTCGAAGAGTGGTTTGAAGCAGAAGGTATTCCAACAGATCGCGTTCCTCACGGAGAGTTCGGCGATTGTATTCGTGCTCATGTCACCGGCGGCGAGGGAAACCAACCCGTACTTTTGATGGGACATCGAGATACGGTTTTCCCAGACGGCGAAGCAGAACGGCGCCCCTTCAGCATTGTAGGCGATATCGCCTACGGTCCTGGCGTAGCTGACATGAAAGCAGGACTGGTTATGAACGCCTTCGTGCTAGCGGCATTCAAACGATTTGGAGGTTGTCCCTATCCTTTAATAGGGCTCTACACCTCAGATGAGGAGATCGCCTCCCCATCCTCTCGGCCCGTTATTGAAAACGAGGCTCGCAACGCCCGCGTGGTCTTCAATGCAGAGCCCGGACGCGAGAGCGGAAACGCTGTCATTGGCCGCAAAGGTGCTAGCTTCTTCAAGTTTAGAATTACCGGTAAATCAGCACACTCTGGAGGTCAGCATGAGAAGGGTATCAGTGCTATTGGAGAACTTGCAGCCAAGATCACTGAACTCCACAAATTGACTGACTATGAGGTCGGAACAACCCTGAATGTAGGACTTGTTAGTGGCGGAAATGCAGTCAACATGGTCGCTCCACTCGCAGAAGCTCAGGTAGACGTACGCTTCAAAACTATGGAAGCGCGCGACACCGTTTGGAAACAAATCTCCAAAATACTTGAGACAGCATATGTATCTGGAACAGTAACTGAGATAACTGAGAGCCGAGGTTTTCTTCCCCTGACACAATCACACGAAAGTAAGCAAATTTTCGATGTCTATACAGCTGCCGGGGCTGATATGGGCCTGACCATTGGTGGGGAGTTTACAGGCGGATCGGCAGACTCAGGTTTCACAGCACAAGTTGGTGCTCCAACTGTCTGCGGTACTGGACCGGTTGGTGGAAGGGCCCATACGCCGGAGGAGTTCATGCGTTTAGACACTATGGTCCCGCGCGCCAAGACCTTGGCATTGGCAATCATGCGACTTGGCTCTTGATAGACGGGAGAGCTGCAGCAAAAGTTTAAAGGTGTTCTGATTGCAAAGGTTATTTGTAATGCTCACGCCGACTACCAAAAGTTGCTACCCTTTTGCGCCAACTACGATATGACCCCTTGCGAAGGCTTTTGCGCATAAGAGTCACAACTTCTCGTTCTTTCAAGCCATATTGATGCTCAATATCAGAAAATGCGACGTGATCTGATAATGCCATCTGAATTATTTCTGAAATCTGAGATTCAGAAAGTTCTTGCTTCTGTTTCAATTATCAAACCTTCGCATATATCACAGCATTTTCCGGAAACAGTCCGCCACATTCCTTTGATTAGTTGAGTGGATAGTTTTCGTAATAAAAAATCTGATTTAGGCTTAGAGAATAAAACATCTGTGCAAGTCTAATGAAGCCTGCGAGAACATGGCGCAGATTTAATGTTTCGAATGGCTGTCATGCATTTTCTTTTTGCCGCCCCGTAAGCTCATCACTTTAAGGCTAATAATAACCTCACCAGCCTTTTCAAAGGTAAGGGTAGCTTTGACAATGTCATCTGCTACGAAAGACTTCTTTAAGCCCATAAACATGATGTGATAGCCGCCCGGTTTGAGAGTTACTTCTCCCCCAGCGGGTATAATGAGTCCCTCAGTCATATGGCGCATGGACATTACATTATTGTTATTAGACATTTCATGTACTTCAGCTTTAGAAGCGCATCCGCAGGAAGCAGAAATTAATCGTTCGTCTTCTTCGCCAGTATTCTTGATGTTCATATACCCAGCGCCTGTCATAGCACCTGAAGGTGTTGCACGGCTGTAGGGATTAATAATACTCACGCTTCCTGCTTTGTATTCGGTTGCGACAGCAAGTGTTGGTAGACACACAATGCTCGCCGCCATGCAAAAAAGTACAGCCCATTGGCGCATCAATTAGAACCTTTCAATCTACGTTCTGTGACTAGAAATAAAGTTGATTGTGTGATTAGCAATCTTAGCTAGTACTGTCATCTGACTGCTAGACCGTTCAATCCGGGTTTGGTAGCCGAATAAAATCATGGACAGGCGAAATCTGGATGACTTGACTTAGCGATGCAGCTAACAACAATACTGTGGGCGTGCGCGCTGAGTAATGAAATAAGACCCACTACTGACTTGGTGTTGTTATTCAGCAATGGAGAGACCTTTATGTGTTGGGGCAGTGGAAGTGATTTAAACTTCCTCTCTTTCTTTACAGGACTGGACTGGACATATCTTGCATTGGTTTTTGCAATTTATCTTGTCTGCGCTGTGCATTCAGTATGGTTCGCATCAAAGGCGAGTGCCAAACAAAAACCTTCAGGCTCACCACTCACAGAAACCTCAACGCAAACTCACTCTTAGCTTTGACTTTTCCTAATGATTTCCGGTCAATTGCTGCCCCGCTAAAGACTGAAGGACATATCAACTGGCAAACTCACTCGAGTGCTGAAATCGGCGGACGGGATACCTTTCACCATTTGGCACCTGTCCCCTAGGGTTCAGGAGCAACCGGTCTTTGCCGCGCGCCACATAGGTCTCGAAATTTGGCCAGACGTCCAAATCACACTTCACGTCCGGCGGACAGAACCGCATGGTGAAGCC
>VMCJ01000002.1 GCA_008081395.1 Rhodospirillales bacterium
CTGGGTCAAGGTTGACAGCTTTAGTTCTCTCAAATCGGTATGTAGCGTGTTCATACAGCTCAATCCAGGGTTTAGGGCCTAAGTGCGAAGCAGCATTTGCCAACCTAACCATATCGATTGGTAATCCGAGCTCCGACGATGCCTTTAAAGGAGGTTTTGCCGCTAAAACTAACCAAGATATCAAGCTGTCTGTAACAACATTATATTGAAATGGGTTACGGTTTAGAGATGCAGCTAGTCCTTCTGCTGCCAAAACACCCGCCCCATGCCTACCGGCAAGCACTTGGCTTAATTGGCTAATTGCCTCTGCTCCGCCGCCATCCAACAACGCCAGAGCACGACCAGCTGACCCGGATGACAATTCAATAGCTGCGGAGATATTTTCTCTCGAAGATTCTGGCCTACGTAAGGTTAGAATCCTGGCTATTGCTTCAGAACTCAGCGTATTAAATGTAACTCTTGTGCACCTGGACCTGATAGTTGGTAATAAGCGTCCCGGGTTATGTGAAATTAGAAACAGAATAGTGTTTGTTGGCGGCTCTTCGATTAGTTTTAAAAGTTTGTTAGCTGCCGAGATATTTAAATCATCTGCAGCATCAATAATTGCAACTCTCCAAGATCCCTCCCCGGCTGTTAATCTCAGAGCTGCCGCGAGTTTATCCGCTGTTTCAACAATAATTTGCCCACCTGTTTTTGTTGGTTCCAATGTAGTCAAATCCGCATGTGATCCAGCAGCCACCCTTCGACAACCAGGGTCATCCGAAGATCGATCTAAGGTTTCTGGAGGTACTGCGGAACCAAACAGACCACCAATTTCTGTTTTTTCTTCTGCCAGCAGGAATTTCGCAGCCCGATAAGCAAAGGTTGCCTTGCCCGTTCCTTTAGGGCCACATAGGAGCCAAGCATGATGCAAGCGTCCCTGATTATACGCTTCGATGAATTGTCGTTCTGGAGCATTTTGCTCTAGGCATGTCGCCTGTAAGCGAGGGTGATCTTCATCGATTTCCTCTACTGACGCCGCTTTTGAGCTACTCCTTGCCATCTCTTACCCAAATCGCTTGTCTATTGCTTGCCTAATAGATGCAGCCACAACGCTGGCCTCTCGATCCGCATTTACTAAATAACAACGAGTGGGGTTCTTGGCGGCAATATCAAGAAAACCCTCCCTAACAGAATTGTGAAATTCTTTCGTACGACGCTCGTAAATATCTGACGCAGACCCCCTTGAAGCAGCACGAGATAATCCTGCTTCAACAGGAAGGTCTAAAATAATTGTCAAATCAGGTTCAAAATCTTTAAGCGCCCAATGTTGAAGTGATCTAATTCGTGATTGATCGACACCGCTTGCATACCCCTGATAAGCGATGGTCGAATCAGTGAATCGATCGCAAATTACCCAGTGCCCTTTTGATAGCGCAGGCTCAATAACATCCGCTATATGCTGGCACCTTGCTGCAAAATGAATTAAGCACTCCGTGTCTGCCGTCCAGCTTCCCAAATGTTCAGGCATACCTAGTAAGGCTTCTCGTAAACGCTCTGCAGCTGGAGATCCTCCTGGCTCTCGCGTGAGAACTACTGACACGCCCTTATTTTCCAGAAAATTCTTTAACAATTGAACTTGGGTGGTCTTGCCGGCTCCCTCACCTCCTTCAAATGTTATGAAATGCCCCCTACTCAAAACTAGCGTCCAGCACCACTTACAAGAGCGCCAAGGGTTTCAATAACTCGACCCGCTGGGCCTAAACGTTCTACTGTCTCTGCAACGAATAATTGGCGTTCGATTGTCTCAATCCCGGGAGCACTTACAACTAAAGTGCCTAATTTTTCTCCCTTATACACTGGGGCCTTAACTGGTCCTTCGTAGCGAACTACAACTTTAAGCTTAGCCTTTGACGATTTTGGGAGTGTCACTCGAAGGTCTTCTTTCAGAACTAGAGGAACCGTTCGCTTTTGGCCCAACCACAGCTCTGCTGTTTCAACTGTTTCACCGGCCTGAATAAGTTCATGAATTTTAAAGAAACCAAATCCCCAATTCATTAGTCGTTCGGCTTCGGCTGCCCTGGCCTGGCTTGAGTCTAGTCCATTCACAACCATAATTAGGCGCCGTTCATCACGTTCTGCAGAGGCCGTTAGACCATAGCCAGAGGCCCTGGTGTAACCCGTCTTCATTCCATCTGCTCCCTCGATAACTCCGAGCGTTGGATTGCGATTACGTTGGGTGATTTTATTGAAACTGAACTGCCTCTCCGAATAGAAATGGTAATACTCGGGGAAGTCTTCAAAAAGTCGCTGAGCTAATTTAACTAGATCTGCAGCCGTCATATAATGTTCGGGGTCAGGCCAGCCAGTAGCATTGGTGAAATTGCTGTTTTCTAAACCAATTTCTTTTGCTTTGGCATTCATCATTTCTGCGAATGCTTCTTCGCTGCCGGCAAGTCCCTCAGCTATTGCAATACAGGCATCATTTCCTGATTGAATGACTATTCCACGGATTAGATCTTCAACCTTAACGCGTTCCCCATCGCGCAAAAACATTTTAGAGCCACCCTTGCGTGACGCATTTGAGCTGATAGGAAGTGTGTCTTCCATTGAGATACTGCCGTTTTTAAGTCTCTCAAAAAGAAGGTATGCCGTCATTAGCTTACTCATAGAAGCCGGTGGCATTTTGGAATGTGCATCTTTCTCTAAAAGCACGGCACCAGTTGTTAGATCTATCATATAAGCTTGGCGTGCCAGTGTATCGAATGATGCCGCTGCAGACGCATTTGGCTGAACGACGAAAAAACTAAGAACAGAAAAGTATATAAATAATCTGCGCAAAAGATTGCTCCTATTACTGCACTGTGACGACGTGTGCATCCTTTGCACCTGCCACTGCAAATCGCGACAATGCCTTCTTTGCCTCTTGTACATTCTCGTAGGGACCAAACCTAACGAGAAATATAGTCTTACCGTTATATTCTGACTTTTTGACCAAATATTGACCAAAATTATTTAAAGAAAGCCCCTGCTTGTGGGCATTTTGTTCAATACTAAAAGCTCCAGTTTGCACAAATGTTCCGGCCCGTGCAGCGTAAGAGTACTCTGCTTTCTTTTCTACTTTACGACTTATTGAAGAATTTTGGGCTTTAAAAGAATTAGCTGCAGCCAATCGAATGCTCTCTAGTTCTTTGATTGTCGCATTCGAACTTGCTAACCCTGCTACTTCTCGGCTTGGGTCTTCCAACACTTTTATCTTAACCTTTGTGGTCCCACGCCGCATGAAACCCAACTCTTCTGCTGCAACTTCCGAAACATCTAGAATACGGTCTGCATGATATGGTCCACGATCATTAACGCGAAGGACCGCTGTACGTCCATTGCTCAGATTTGTGACATGAATAATGGATGGTAGTTGTAAAGTGCGATGGGCTGCTGTCATCGCACGTTGATCAAATGGTTCGCCGTTAGCTGTTAAACGGCTATGAAAACCAGGACCATACCAAGACGCTTGGCCAGTTTCCTCGTGTATGAAGCGCTCTTTAGGTTGGTATTGAATGCCAGCAATTTTATAAGGCGTTCCTATTTTATAATTCGACGTAGCATCAGACGTAATCGTTACTTGAGGGCTTAATGGTACATCTATTCCATCACTTCTCTCATCACGAGAAGTGCTGCAACCAGCTAATAGTGCTAGAAACACAAAACTGATGATTATGTACCTCAAGCTTAACGCCATAATTTATTCGCCAGTTCACCAACTGTAACAGCATAAAGATGAGCGCAATTATACCGAAGTATGGAACGGTAATTGCCATAAACTAAGTATCTGGCGCCACTTATTCCATCCGGAAAAATCATAGACGCATCTAAATCTCGAGAAGGTAGTGGCGAGCCGTCTATTTTGGTTACCCCAAGCTTAGCCCATTCGCTTAATAATCTTGGGTGGCTCATCTTTTTCATTGCTCTACAACCTCGATTTTTGGGGTCGAGATTTTCAAACTCATTTTGTGCTATATTGAGAGGTACTTTTACCTCACGTCCCCACGTTTGGTCATCTCTCCAACCGTGTTTCGCCAGATAATTAGCAATTGAAGCGAAGACGTCGCCCTCATCATTCCAAATATCTCGTCGACCGTCGCCATTAAAATCTTGAGCATATGCAAGATAGCTGGATGGCATGAACTGTGGTTGTCCCATTGCACCCGCCCACGAGCCTTTAAGGCTCTCAAGGTCTATGTAGTTATTTTGCAGCATCCGCAGTGTCGCAAATACCTGTTGTCTAAAGTACTTCGATCTTCGGCGATCGAATGCGAGCGTTGCCACAGCTGGTAATACAGGGACGGTTGGTTTAACAGCTCCAAACCGTGTTTCTATTCCCCAAATTGCAAGTATGAAACGAGGTTGCACAGAGTATTTCAAAGCCACCTTCTGTAGCAGCTCCTTATGTAATTCGCGTTTAGAAATACCAGCCTTTACATTCGCTTCTGTGATAACTCGACTACGATATTTAGCGAGATCTATAGTAAATTCAGACTGCTTACGGTCTCTTTCGAGTATTCTTGCAACGGGTTTTATATCCGAGAGAGCAGTCTGGATTACACCTTCGGAAATTCCTTTCGATCGCGCTTCTTCACGTAGCTCCTCAAGCCAATTGTTAAATTCTAATGTCTTGTCACTTGATATCTGGTCAGAAGGCTTCGTGGAGTCCTGAGCGGATACAGGTGACATTCCCAGAGCTATGAGAGCTAGAAATAAGAAAAAAATACGAATGGTAACCATACCTTCCCCAATAGATGCACTGTAAGTTGTTATGCCTCTCAGCAAAATCTATGAATCTAGAATTCACATTATACGTCTATCTTACCGCTGTCTGAAATTAGTAATCTTATCCGAGATAAATGCTCCAGCCTTCCTCCCCTGAAAACAGCTGCGGCACAAAACAATGTTTTCTTTTTTGTTGGCATTAACACGGTTAAAAAACCACACCTTGATTAAAGACATAATTTGCTTTCACCATGGTATTGAAATGATTGTGCATCATTAGCTCTCTGGGAGAATTTCTATGCGATTAAAGAATAAGACTGCGATGATTGTTGGAGCTGGACAATCACCTGGAGAAACTGTTGGGAACGGCAGAGCTGTATGCCTGTTATTCTCGCGCGAGGGAGCCGAAATAGCATGTGTTGATCGCACCCTTGAAGCCGCTGAAGAAACTGCTGAAATTGTGCGGGCCGAAGGAGGTAAGGCCACTGCATATGCTGCAGATATCACCATTGAACGAGAAATTGAGGAAGCTGTTCGTGCCGCACAGGAAAAAATGGGTGGAATAGATATACTTCACAACAATGTTGGCGTTTCTATAGCTGGAGGCGACAGTGTTATTGAAACGTTTACTGAGGAGGCATTCGATAACGTCTTTGCCATAAATTTAAGAGGCATGGTTATGACCGTTAAGCATGTACTTCCAGGCATGCGGAAGCGGAAAACTGGCTCCATAGTCAATATATCATCGATGGCAGTTTTGGATATGTATCCATATGTTGCTTACAAAGCATCAAAAGCTGGCGTAGTCGCCTTTACGGAGCAGCTCGCATATCAGAATGCAGCTTTTGGAGTGCGAGCAAACGTAATACTGCCTGGTCTTATGGATACACCGATGGCAGTAGATACCAGGGCTCGTGAATGGCAAAAAAGTCGAGAAGAGGTAGTGGCCGAACGCAATGCGCGAGTGCCATTAGGGGCAAAAATGGGCACTGGCTGGGACGTGGCGTATGCAGCGTTATATCTCGCTTCGGATGAGGCAAAATTTGTTACAGGCGTGACATTACCTGTTGACGGTGGTGCCAGTGTAAAACGCGGGTGAGGAATGTTTTAATTTTATAATAGGACATAGAGCTCTGCAGATATAAAGATGAAATCAATACCTTCCATATTCTGAAAAGATCGCTATGTTCAGCGCTGCTGGAGAGGTGCCAGAGTGGTTGAATGGACCGGTCTTGAAAACCGGCGTGCGTGCAAGCGTACCGTGGGTTCGAATCCCACCCTCTCCGCCATGAATAGGCGATAACCATCTGATTTGTAACGCAATTTCGTGAACATTCGGGATTGCGGGTG
>VMCJ01000128.1 GCA_008081395.1 Rhodospirillales bacterium
AAGGTTGCGCAGTGGGGACGAAACAGGCAGTAGTGAGAAAAACAAGAAAAACAATCACCTGGATTTAGCGCCTTTTTTGAATTGATTGTTTGTCGTCACCACTGGGGTGTCGGCCCTTGGGATATGGGACCCAAAAACACAACACTGGTCACACTCCGGTCACACCTCAGTCACACTCACTTTGACAAAATGCCTTAAATCAGTAGAATCAACGAAAATCACCCAGAGGTGGTGACTTGCGACAAACTACTGTTTTAGCTATGGAAATTTACAAAATGAATGGTAGCGGAGGAGGCTACCATATAATTGTTTCTTATAGTCCAATAAGGTCCGATTAAATAAGTTTTAATCAATAAAAACATATTTTTATTGACTTTATTGTCCATTGCTGTCTTTTGTAATCCTTTGATTTATGTGGGGCTGATTGTGGGACTGTAATGGCAATTCTTAGTGATCTCAAAGCACGAAACATCAAACCGAATACTCCCCCAGTTGCGGACGGCACAATCACTGGGCTTCGCCTTGAGCCAGGAAAGACTAAAGGACACGGCAAGTGGACGCTGCGGTTTGTCTCTCCGGTAAGCACTAAACGACGGGACATGGGACTTGGTAGATATCCGGATGTTGCTATTAGTGAAGCACGCGAACTAGCTTCTGCTGCTCGCGACCTTATCCGAAGGGGGAAAGACCCCATCGACGAACGAGAGGCCGGGAAGCGCGAGAGGTCCGTTAGCTCACAGATTTATACTTTCCGAGATGCTGCTGTGCTTTTTCATGAAAGCTCGAAGGCGGGCTGGAGTAGCGAACGGCATTCCGAAAATTGGATTTCATCGCTGGAGATGTATGTATTTCCACGTCTAGGCTGCCGTAAAGTCAACGAATTGAAAGCCAAAGATTTTGCTGAAGCTTTGCGTCCGATATGGGTTCAGAAGGCTGACACTGCTTCGCGGGTCAAACAGCGGTGTAGTGCGATCATGGACTGGTGCGTTGCCCGGGAAGTTTCAGAAGACAATCCAGTTGGCGTTGTCAACAAACTGCTTCCAAAACAGCCAGGGTCCCGGGAGCGCGTTCAGCATCATCCAGCAATGCCGTGGAGGGATATACCTCACTTCGTGAAAAGCATATTACATACAGGCAAGCCATCACTGAGCAAATTGATGCTGGAATTCTTGATCCTTACCGCCGCTCGATCAGGAGAGGTTCGTTGCATGAGCTGGGCCGAGATCGATTTTGAAACCTCAACGTGGACCGTACCAGCAAGCCGCATGAAGGCGAAGACCGATCACCGTGTTCCTTTGTCGGCTCGCGCGATGGAGATACTCGCTCACCAAAAAGAAACCATCAACGGCGAAGAAGTCGTATTTCCATCTGTCCGCGGAAAGGTCCCAAGCGACGCGATGCTCAGCAAGTTCCTTCGAGACAACCGTGTGAAAAGCAGTGACCCAAACCGTACTGCTACACCTCATGGTTTTCGTTCAAGCTTCCGGGACTGGGCTTCCGAAAATGAATACCCCCGTGACTTTGCCGAACGGGCATTAGCTCACACTATTAAGAACGCCGCAGAAGCTGCATATCACCGAACTGACCTGTTGGATCAGCGCCGCAACATGATGGATGCATGGGCCACTTTCGTGTGTGGCTTAGGCGTAAAAACCAATGTGATTTCCATTAGGGGGCATTGATGTGTCTGAGCGAAAAGAGGGGGCGTGGGAGACCGAGAAAGCCCACAGAGCCGCCTAATAGGTGGTATGAAAGTGATATTGGATATGACGAACTTAGAAAGCTACAAGGCGCTATCGCCTGCAATCTCGATGACGTAAGTGAGGATACGGCGCGCGCATTAGCACATATTGCTGCATCCTATGCTCCGCTTGCGCAACTCAGGCGGGACGCTCCATTAAAGAACCCAAGGCGAGGAAATCGACCGCACATTGAAGTTGCGGTCTTAATGCGTGAATGCGCTGACCTGTATGAACAGGAGACTGGCAATATTGCCAAGTCTGAGTTGGCGAAGATAGGCGGGTGGACCGAAGAGGCAGGTCAAACCCACCCAATATTGGACCGGACCAAGGCCGTTCTTTCGGCCTTGGGAGTGCCATGCCATTCCTCCCTTCGTCGCCAAGCTCGAAATGCTATGGAAATTAAGAGGCAAACAATAAAATAATTTCCTGCTATTTTCGTGCCGTGATCGCATAGGACAGAATCGGCCAGTATCTACCCTATCTTCCAACAGATAGGAAATGACTGATGTCACTTATACCTAAACACAAAAGTGGATTTGTCCGCGAAAAACATATACTTCAATTAATCCCCGTAGCCCATAGCACACTCTGGGAATGGGTTAATTCTGGGAAATTCCCTGCCCCGCTCAAACTATCGAAGCGCGTAACCGTCTGGAGGCGCGCGGACGTAGAAGAATTTATCGCTAAGCAGGGGGGTGCGTCATGAAGCCCCGGGTATATTTTGGCGGCAAGATCAGCAAAAGCGATTGGCGTCACTCCTTTGTTCCGGGCCTACGCAACGCTGAATGGGGCACCCGTCGCCTTGAAGCTTCAAGTTTCACGTACACTGGACCGTTTTTTGTTTCATGCGATCATGGCTGTCGCCATTTTTCGATCGGTCATGGAGCAGTAGGCGACGTATGTGGTCCCGAAGTTACACGGAAGGATGTGATCGCCAACAATAATCGCGGCTTAGAAGCTGCCGATTTACTTTTCGTATATGTGACATCTCCTGATTGTTACGGCACTCTTGTCGAAATTGGTCATGCCCTCAAAGCGCAAAAGCGAGTGGTTATCTGCTTTGCAACAGGCATTTTCATTGATGAATTCTGGTATGCACGAGACCAAGCGGATGCTGTGCATATCAGCGTCACGGAGGAAAAGCTCTACGAGATATTTGCATCTGAACTTGAGCGATTTTTGGCTATCGCCACCAAGGAGGACGCTTGATGTCTATCAACTATTCCCGAGGTCGCAACAAGTTCGACAACAAGCCAGATCAGCGCCAGTGCGCCGATTTTGAAACATTTGAACAGGCTGTCCTCAACGACATATCACAAGCGAAGGGGCAGGCCTTCATCTGCTCGCCGCTAGCGTTAGGCCACCACTACCAGAAGCCAAACGAATATCCTGGCATAGACCATTGGCGGTTGAAAGATTACAGCCTACCGCGCAAGTTCTTCGCCTTTGACTTAGATGGCTTCTCAGATCCATCCGTTTTGCAGCAAGTGAAAGGATTTGCCAGCCAGTATCGGTGTTTCGGATACACAACGGCGAGCCATACCGATGACGCCCCACGGGCCAGGCTAATCATGGAGACTAATCGGCCCATGACGCGTGACGAATGTGAGACGGCATCGGTGACGTTGGAACAAGCAATCGCACTTGCCGTCATCCCTGGCAAAGTAGCTTTTGACCAGTCAGTTTATCGAGGCGAACAACCAATCTACACGCCGGTAGTTGGAGCCGATACATTTCACTTCGACGGAGCACCTGTCGATGTGGATATGATTTTGGGGGTGGCATCCAGGCTCAACCGCACACAGACCCTTAATTTGGGTAGCGGGTCTGGCTTCACATTGCCCTCCTCTGTTGCCGACGGCGAAGGCCGTGAAAGCACCATCCTAAGTTACGCCGGGAAACTCCGGGCCAGCGGTTTCGATCAACAATCTATCGACCGCGCGTGCTTGGACTACAACCGCTGCAATATCACGCCACCACTAGACAATGATGAGGTTTTAGATCGGGCCCGTCGGTACGAAGAGGATACAACAGGGGCTACCATTGCCGGTGACACATATGGCTGGACTGATCCAGAACCCATTAAAGACACACTGCCTCCTGTCCTGCCCTTCCATTGCGGACTACTGCCAAAGGGTGTTCGAGACCATGTAGTGGATGTAGCAGACCGGATGTGCTGCCCTGTTGAGTTCCCAGCAGTTGGAGCAATGGTGACTTTGGCGGCCGCTATCGGCTCCAGGGTGTATTGCAAACCTTATGAGAAAGATAATTGGATGGTTCCCGCCGGTGCATGGGGGATGCTTATTGCCCGCCCGAGCCAACTGAAGACACCACCATTGTCGGAGATGTTGCGACCGCTAAAGATTTTGGATGCCGAGGCCGCAGATCAGTTCAAGTTGGTTGAAGAGCAGTACAAGTTCGACAAGGCGGTCTACGACAACAAGTTCCGGGCTGCTGCTAAAAAAGGGCTGACTAACCCTGGTGTGCCCGTTCCAGTTGAGCCTAAGCGGCTCCAATTTATTGTAAATGACACTTCGTATGAACAGATGATCGTGATCGCTGGGGCCAATCCCAACGGAGTTCTAATGTACCGCGATGAGCTTGTTGGTTGGCTGCACTCCTTGAACAAAGACAATCAAAAAGAGGCTAAGGGCATGTACCTGACTGGGTGGACAGGGACCGAAGGCTATAACACCGACCGCATTGGTCGCGGCCATGTGCGCGCTGAACATCTGAATATCTCAGTGCTGGGAACGATCCAGCCCGGCGTGCTAAAGACCATTGTGAACAGCGCTTTCGCCGGTGGAGATGGCGATGATGGTTTGATCCAGCGGTTTCAATTCGCAGTCTACCCCGATCAAGTCGCTAAGTTCGTGAAGGTCGACCGTTACCCTAATTTCCAAGCCCAACAAGTTTACGAAGACCAGGTAAAAGCGCTGACCGCTCTTGACCTCCAGGCTGTTGGAGCACAATTCACGCCCGACGGCAAAGCCTACCTTCACTTTGATGACGAAGGGCAGCAGGTCTTTGAAGATTGGCGTCAGGAATTGGAAGACCGCCTGCGTGACCCGAATAGTGATGAAACCCCGACAATGTTGGCCCACTTGGGCAAGTACCGCTCCCTATTCCCAAAAATTGCGTTGGTGTTGCACTTGGCTGAAGGCGGGGTTGGTCCAATCGGAAAACGGTGTGCGGTGAGGGCTAAAGCTTGGACCATGCTACTAGAGCGCCATGCGCGTCGCATGTACCACACGGCGACCAACCGGGTTCTGCAGTCTGCAGGTTCCCTTGCCAATAAAATCAAGGCGGCGAAATTGAAGGACGGTTTCACGCGGTCCGATGTCATGCTCAAGCAATGGGCCAGCCTTCGTACAGCTGATGAGGTTCGCAGTGCCCTGGATGTTCTCGTGGACCTGAACTGGTTGAAGTCGGTCGAGGACAAGAGCACGGGCGGTCGGCCCACGCAGCGTTACTTGATCAACGCGAAGTTATCAGCGGAGGGTGCTGATGCGGCGTAAAGATATGGACTTCTTTCCCTTTCTTAGGGGGTGGTTAGTGCATGTTTTGGAAAGCCATATGTAGACACGCGGTCTCAAACGCTCAGCACCCTCCCCCAAAGAAGGGTAAAGAACCTGAAACTTTGCGCCACCACCACTGGTGACAGGCGCGCAAATAGATGGAGGCGCATCCAATGCGGAACTATATCGCGCAACTTTACAAACACCTTGAGGACGAAGATGCGAAGCACAAAGCCGCTCGACAACAAACCGCGACAACGAGACTGATTATTAAGCCACTGGAGACGCAACTTATCGAGTTATTCCGATCACTGCCCGAAGCAAAACTTCGCCGCCCTTGGCTAATGCAGGAACTAGCATCCCATCTGGACGGCCGTTACCGAGCCTACCCAAGCCCACAGAAAATTGGCGAAGCGTTACGCAAACTCGGCTGGCGCCGCGTTCGGATTTATGGACAGTGGGGCGGGCGTCGGTATTGGCTGCCGAAGTCCGACGTTGGGAGCTAAGCGGACCTGGAGGAAGTGTCTGCCCAATGGCCGAAACTGACCCGTTGCCGTCATCGCTACCTTTCTCATTTCGCATCGCACCATCAGGTCGCCTCGCTATAAGCGGACCTAAGCAAGCGCAACCTCACCCAGCCGCGTGACCGGCGCGATGATCAATTTGGCAGACGATGGCATGCAATCAATTTGCGATGAGATCTTGGCAAGGACTGGGTGCCGACATTGCTCCACTCTTGAATGTCGCGGGCACGTCGCACAATGTCGTCAGATTCGCCGC
>VMCJ01000132.1 GCA_008081395.1 Rhodospirillales bacterium
CTCCCGGCACGCCCTCCCCACACTCCCGCTGAGCCGTCTCCTCCGGCCCATCAGATGCTTTCACACTAATACCCTCTGGGGTTTCCCAGCTGGATTTGTCCTGAGGATGAGTTGAACTGGAACCTTCAAAATTAAAGGAAATATCTGAAAAGTCTGGGATTTGAGACATAAAATCAGACTCCTATTGCCGCTTGTGCCAACTTCAGGGCATTTGGTATATCCGCCCCTACATAAATATATCCATCGATACCGGAACCCGCATAAGCTTCCTCATTACCCCCTGCACGACCTGCAAGCCATATCTGCGAGGCCCCTTCCGTCTTTAGGGCTTGAGCAAAATCTATAGCCTTCTCTCCATAACCACTTTCAGAGCCACAAATGCATGCAATCTTAGCTCCACTAGCCTTGAAAGCATCTGCAGCAGAAGCGCCAGTGTCATAGCCATCATCTGAATTACCTGCGATACCAATACCCCCCGCAGCGAAAGCATTAGCAGCAAAGGTTGCTCGAGCATTAAAATCTTGAAGGTTTCCAATGTTCGCTAGAAATACCTTCGGACGCCCACCAGTCTTGGCATGATAAGCATCACTTGCATCCCTTAACGCTTCGAAGACGGAAGCAATAGGTTTCGGATTGAATTGACCCGATCCCGAACCAATTACATCGGACAATAATGCTTTGTTTTCGGTAAGGTCCGCTCTAACAGCTTCCCGAAGAGACGTAAGGTTCAAATTACTTGTAGGCTGGTCTTCGAGATTAGCGAATTCAGAAACTCCTGTGATAGCGTCTCTACGAGAAGCTATATTAGCCTTTCGAGTTTCATTAGATTGATTAATGTTGTGCGCCAAAGTTCTATTTGAGATTGCGGCAACTATTCCACCTGCTTTTTCAATAGCCTTAAACTCAGCAAAACTGGCATCCGCCAAGTCATTAGTTAATCTTTCGACATAAAATGACCCACCAGCGGGGTCCGCGACACGGTAAAGGTTGCTCTCCTCGGCCAAAATGACCTGCAAGTTGCGAGCAACCCGACGGGCAAGTGCTTGAGATCCACCCATTCTGGTGTCAAATGGCAGTACTGTTATGCTATCAAGGCCTCCTACAGCGCCTGCAAAACCAGCAATTGTAGCGCGAAGGACATTCACATGAGGGTCATGCCGGGTGAACATCCTAGATGAAGTAACACCGTCCAGACGCATTGCCGAACCACTTACTCCTGAGCTTTTTAGAATTACAGACCACAAAGCACGTGCAGCTCTCACCTTGGCAATTGTTGTAAATTGATCCTGAGAAAGACCTACAACGAAATTCATCCTTTGAGCAGCTAACTCGACTGAAAGGCCCTTCGCTTCCAGTGCCCTAAGATATGCAACCCCGGTTGCTATCAAAATCCCCAATTCCTGGGCTTCAGTGGCACCCGCATCAAAATAGGGGATCGAGGAGACAGTTAGAGGCGTCACTCCTTCCGGCATCTCATCTGCGGCGAACTGAAACCACTCATCATGAGATGATGGATCTAATCCCGCGGTAGAGGTTACGCCCATTGGATCAAGTCCGAAGCTAGAACCCTTAACCCAGTTGCGATGCGGAAAAGATCTCATTACCTCAAGACCAGCAGCACCTGCATCGAACGCAACTGGAGTCTCTTCTGGTAATTCTTGGAGCACTTTATTGAGTGCCGTAATGCTGTGAAGTGCAGCACCGTCAATACCAACAGATTCAGGATTGGAGAAAACAGTCCGCCCCATCCGCAATCCAGCATCAAGTCTCAATAATACTGAAGACGCTCCCCCTGCTAATTCCTCATTAATTTGTCTAATGACATCATCGGTACCAGGGCCAGTTACAGCTTGGCGTATGTCCCATAATTCAGCTCTTGCACTTCGGCCCGAGTCTGGACGCAGCAGCACCGATGGAAGATCATCACGCATGTAAAGAGGATTTATCTGAAGGCCATCGTAAGTCTTGAAGCTCAAAAGGCTGTCAAAATCACCGCCCTTCAAAGTCTTTTCGACTGAGTTTTTCCAAGTTTGGTAGCTTTGAGGTTCAAAACCCTCAGCCAGTCTCATTTCGTCATCAGCAGTCATTTGATATCAATCTTCAGTAACTTCAATTTGAGATATGAGCTAAACGTTCCTTAGCTCAGGTGCAATAACGTAGGTTATTCCCGAATAAAGTGAAGCGGGCATCGATGGCATAAGAGGCAACCTTTCCTAGTTTAATCAGATCGTGTGCAAGTACCGTATCGCCCTCGTCCAACACCCCACTATTCTCTGCAATTAATGCATGGACCATACTTGAAACGTCAGAGAGAATTGCCCGTGCAGCAAGTAGCCCCTCAGCAGTACAATCATGGTCAAGACAAAGCGCAATTGCACGCAAACGGGCTGCTATTTTCCCTGCAATACTTAGCTCCTTAGCGTATCTTGCAAGTGAGTTGGCAATTCTTTCATAGGCGCCAAGCTGCGCCCTAACACTAGCTGCATCTTCATGATCGCGCAGCGGCTTAACGATATTTGGATAAACATCTTCTAGATTAGTCAAACGCGCTGACTCAGGCACATAAAGATTTTTAAAAGATAATGACGCATGGCCAGAAGGCTTTAGGTACGTAACCTCCTCACTTTCAAAAATCTCTAGGCCAGAAGATTCACGCGACACTAAGAACGCTTGAAATTTATTGCGAACATCAGTCTTTTCAGCGATGGCTACGATGCAAAATACAGAAGCTATTGGCCCATTTGTTACATACGCTTTTTGTCCATTGAGCCTCCAGCCATCTCCTTCTCTGACAGCCGTGGAGGATAGTTTCTTAGGGTGTGCTCCCGCGCCCTTCTCCGAGACAGCGAATGCAATCGTCGCTTCACCTTTTGAGATCTTTGGCCAAAAAGCATTTTGTTGTTGAGGGCTTCCAAACTTACCTAAGACCCAATCTGCCATAAGGTTGTGGCTCTGAACCGCCATAATTAAACCTTGTACTCCAAGAGAACGGGCAAAAACTCTGGAAACGTGAGCGATGTCTTCCACCGACATCCCCTGGCCACCAAATGATTGAGGAGTGGATAGACCTAAGAACCCTAATCTTCCCAACTCCTGCCACAGAGAGATTGGTATACTCTCTGCAACCCACAGTCTCGGCCATCGCATTTGGCATGACTTACCAAATTCCAAAGCTACAGCAGAAAAGTAGTCCACTTTCTCTGACAAGCTCCCCCTCCCACCCTTGTTAATATCCAGGTTAGAATATCGCCAGACCTTTAAATTTAGGAGATATAAGTCCCTATGACTGCTGACCTTGTTTTAACCGAAGTCGACCGCCGTGGGGTCGCCACGGTTACCATTAATCGTGCGGACGTGAACAACGCCTATAATGGTGACATGATCCAAGGGTTTTTAACAGCCTTCGACCAAATTGCTAAAGATCCTCAAGCAAGAGTAGTAGTTCTGCGTGGCAAAGGTAAGCATTTCCAAGCAGGTGCTGACCTCAAATGGATTATGTCTCTAAAGGCCAGCGATTGGGATGCCAATTTAGCTGTTTCCAAGGCTACAACAGATGCAGTCCGAGGGTTAAATGAGTTTCCAAAACCAACCATTGCTCTCATCCATGGCGGATGCTTTGGCGGAGGCGTCGGTGTTGCTTCCAGCTGCGATATTGTTATCGCCTCTGAAGATGCTTTTTTTGCAATAACCGAAGCAAAATGGGGGCTGATGGCAGCCCCAATATATCCCCAACTGATTGCTCGGTTAGGAGTTGCTCACACTCGTCGCTTTTCTCTGACCTGCGAAAGGTTTGACGCTCATAAGGCCAAAGAAATTGGTCTCGTGGATGAGGTATGTGCTTCCGGAAAATTAGATGAAACAGCAGCTCCATTGATAGATCAATTGCTTGATTGCCCGCCAAATGCTCTCGCAGAGAGCAAAGCTAGCATCCTTGATTGCGCGGCTCTTGTAATTGATGACGCAAAAGCAGCAGCCCTTGCTGAACCACATGCCCGGAAGCGTCTAACGGAAGAAGCTACAGAAGGGCTTAATAGCTTTATTGAAAAACGTGCTCCAAACTGGAGACCGTAATTATGCCAAAGCCCCATCTTTTTCAGCCAATGCCACTTCGAGGAGTTGTGCTTCCAAATCGCGTTGTTTTAGCTCCCATGTGTCAATATTCCGCGCAAGATGGCTATGCAAATGACTGGCACCTTGTCCATCTTGGTCGCTATGCAATGGGGGGCTTTGGGTGTGTCATGGCAGAGGCAACGGCCGTAGAACCGGAGGGCCGCATTACTCATGGTGACCTAGGGCTTTGGGATGACACGCATATTGCCCCTTTGCAGAAAGTCACAAACTTTATTCGAGGCCTGGGTTCTGTTCCTGCCATCCAAATTGCCCACGCAGGACGCAAAGCAAGCATGCAAAGGCCTTGGAACGGTAATGGCCCTCTTAATGAAACTGACTTTTCTAAAGGTGACAAACCTTGGTCAATAAAAGCACCCTCTGCAATTGCGGTAGATGAGGGCTACATCAAACCCACTGAACTCTCTCAGACAGATATAAAAGATCTTGTGAACAAATTTTCGGAGGCTACTTCAAGGGCCGACGCTGCCGGATTTGATGCAGTGGAAATTCATGGAGCCCACGGTTATTTGATTGCTAGCTTTCTTTCTCCAATCACAAACAAACGAAATGATATTTATGGTGGGGATCGCAAAGGTCGAATGCGTTTTGCATTGGAAATTGCGCGCTCAATGCGGGAGAGGCTTCCATCTCACAAACCTCTGTTCTTCCGTGTCTCTTCAGTTGATGGAGCTGAAAATGGATGGGATATGTCCGACACAGTAGTGTTGGCGGCTGAGTTAAAAGCAGTTGGAGTGGATGTTATTGATTGTTCTTCTGGCGGACTCACAGGATCAAGCACCACCCAAAACACCAAGAGAGGCCCCGGTTATCAAGCTCCTTTTGCAAAGGAAACGCGCGAAGCCACATGCATTCCAACCATGGCCGTAGGGTTAATACTTGACGGCATTCAGGCTGAAAACCTTCTGGCGGATGGATATGCCGATCTTATTGCAATTGGTCGCGAAGCTCTAAAAAACCCCCACTGGGCTCATGACGCTGCGGATGCCTTGAGACAAGATCCAGATTTTGAATTATGGCCGAAACAATCTGGCTGGTGGTTAGACAAACGCTCCAAAGCAATGGCTCGGCAGTAAGAAAAGGATAAATCATGAGAGTATTAGTCACTGGCGCAAGTGCAGGAATTGGCGGAGCCATATGTAAGCGCTTGGCACGAAATGCGAAAAGAGACGGCAAAACACTTCAGATTGCAGCCTCTGAGTATGCCCAGACCCCAGACAATGACGCTATTCGCATCGAGCTTGAAGATATGGGCGCAAAAGTTATTACTCCTTACGCTGATCTAAGTGATCCAAATGGCCCAACTTTACTTGTGGAAACTGCTGCAGAAGAATTCGGCGGTCTGGATGCAGTGGTATCTAATGCAGGTCTAGTCATACCTGGGTTGATGAAGGATTTGAAAGTAGAGGATTGGGATCTGGTAATGAATGTGAATACTCGAGCAGGATGGCTGCTTGGGAAGGCAGCATATCCCCATCTAAAAGCAAGCAAAGGGGCCTATCTCGCGATAGCGTCAATGTCAGGGCTAGGTCCACACCCAGATCTCGGGGCCTACAGCCCCTCTAAAGCAGCATGTATTAACGTTACCGCGATGATGGCAATGGAATGGGCATCAGATGGAATTCGATGCAATTCAATTGCACCAGGGATGATCCGCACACCATTCACAGCGAACGTGTACTCTAACAACGAATTAGCAAATGCCCGAAATGATGTTGTGCCCTTAGGACGTGTCGGACTGCCAGAAGATATTGCCGACGTGGCTGCATTTTTACTTTCAGATGATGCACGCTACGTAACTGGCCAAAATATAGTCGTTGACGGCGGCTTCGCTTCTTCCATCCTTGGGCACATACCTGGCCGACCTAGCAAAAAAGAATAGAATTTTAGCCCTCTTTTTTTAGGCCCTT
>VMCJ01000030.1 GCA_008081395.1 Rhodospirillales bacterium
TGGAGAGGAGAACCCTCTCGAACATAATTTTAATAGAAATTTAGGATTTCTAGCTCTATCAATATTTTCAAAGCCAAAATTGTTGCAGCAACACAACCTTGCTGATCGCAATTGAACGGAGGGGCGCAGATAACTCAGGTGCTGCATAGGCTATTAATTCTATGTCGCATCAGCCAACGCGTCCTAACTTTGTGCTTCTAATTCACTCGGTCCTGGCAATGAGACTGCTACACTGCCAGAAAGGAGCGAAATGACTGAATTTCACTTTAAATCCGCTCTCGAAATTTCGTCTGCCATTAAAAACAAAGAAATTAGTGCAGTTGAAGCGTTAAGATATTTTGTTGCTAGGATGGAAAAGCACAATCCAAGACTTAACGCTATTATTCAGACTAATCTTGAGACCGCAGAAGCTGAGGCTCTCCAGGCGGATACAGCAATCGCTTCAGGAGAAAATTTAGGCCCTCTTCATGGGGTTCCAATGACGGTCAAAGAAAGCTTCAACGTAAAAGGACTGCCAACGACATGGGGCGACCCCGCCTTCAAAAATAATATTGCTGAAGAAAATGCATTGGCAGTGGAACGCTTTCAGTCTGCAGGGGCCATTATTTTTGGCAAAACTAACGTGCCCTTGATGCTGGCAGATCTTCAGAGCTTCAATGCTATCTACGGCACAACTCATAATCCTTGGAAAATAGGGGTCACCCCTGGAGGCTCTTCGGGCGGCGCCGCATCAGCGCTAGCATCGGGCATGACTGGGCTTGAGGTTGGTTCAGACATCGGATCATCCATTCGATGTCCAGCACATTTTTGCGGAGTTTATGGACACAAACCAACTTACGGAGTTTTGCCGCCAAGAGGTCACTCGTTGCCGGGCACTCATGCCTTCACTGACATTTCTGTGATAGGACCTCTATCACGCTCTGCGAGCGACCTTGAAGTTGCTTTCAAAGCTCTGGCTGGCCCTGAAACAACAGAGGCAATAGCCTGGACTTTTAATGCCCCTCAACCTCGCGTGCGCAAAATCAAGGACCTTCGCGTGGCCTTCGTTAGCTCTTCGCCAACATGTGAGACGGATGGAGAGTATGGAGAGCTATTGCAAAATTTAATTGACTGGTTAGGACGCAAAGGCGCCCACGTCGACGATCGTGCAAGACCAGATCTAGATATGGTCAACGTTCATCAGACCTACGTCACGATGCTACGCGCTGCAACTTCCGCTCGACAGCCTGCAGAACTTATCGAAAAAAACCTGAGGGAAGTCTCGGAACTAGAACAAGATGATAACAGCTACTATGCAACCATGGCTCGGGGTAATGTTATTCGTCATAAAGATTGGCTTAGCCTAAATAACGAACGAATACGAATGCGATCTGTTTGGCAGGAATTCTTTAAAAATTGGGATGTTCTTCTTTGCCCTGTGGCGTCAGCTGCCGCCTTTGAACAAAATGAAAAAGGGCCACGTTGGGAGCGTCCTATGATAGTCAATGGAAAGGAAGTCCCACAAACTGATCAGCTTTTCTGGGCAGGCTATAATGGCCTCCCTGGATTGCCAGGAACCTCCGCTCCCATCGGATTGACTCGCTCCGGGCTACCAGTCGGCGTGCAAATTGTTGCACCCTTCCTTGAGGATCTAACAGGAATCGAACTAGCGAAAATGCTGGAGCGTGAGTACCAATCTTTCCAAGCGCCACCGGGTTACTGATGCGAGAGTGGGAAATAGCTCGAAGGTCGTTCCTTGCGGATACTATCTGGAACAAAGCGGCAATTAAATGGCTTGCGGCTGATGCTTCCTTCAGACGATATGCTCGGATAGGCAAGGCTGGGCAAAATGCAGTTCTGATGGATGCACATCTAGAAAAAGAGAATGTTGAAGCATTTATAAGAGTAGCCCAACTTCTCTCAGAAGCTGGTGTTTCAACCCCAAAAATTCTTAAAGCTGATTATAAAAACGGTTTTGTTTTACTAGAGGATTTTGGCGATCAAACTTTTACTCGACTGCTAAAACATGGAGCAAATGTAGAAAATCTGTATGACCTAGCTATTGATAATTTGATACAAATACGGAGAGGCTTTAGCGCCCAACCAACGGGAATTCCAGACTTCTCTCCTTCCTTGAGAGCTGAACAGCTTTCAATTGTATTTGATTGGCTTTGGCCAGAAATACTCCCAAGCGGACCATCGCCCGAACAACGTGACGAATTTATTGATCTTTGGCGAACTGCCCTTAAGGAAGCTCCAAATCTTGGAATTGGTTTAGTTCATAGAGATTTCCACGTGGATAATCTTATGCGTCTGCATGATGGGGCGTGCGGCGTGCTTGATTTTCAGGATGCTGCTTGGGGACCATTAGCCTACGACCTAGCATCCTTAATCGAAGACGCCCGCAGACCTCTTGAGCCTGAAATCAGAGCCCGTTGCATAGATCGATATCAGGCCGCATTTCCACATCTAAGTTCTGAGGAAATTTCGGCCGCAATAGCTGTTCATGGAGGACAAAGGCACATGCGTGTGGCCGCCCTTTGGGTGCGCCTCTTCCGGAGAGATAAGAAGTCTGACTACCTGCAACACATGCAGCACACTTGGAAGCTTCTGGAAGCAAGTCTGTCTCATCCACTCCTTTCAGATGTCAGTAATTACTTAGATAGAAATATACCTAAAGATGCTCGAGAGCGGGCCAAGTTGCTTGGTGAGACTATTAAATGATTTATGAATCTACCGAAGTCGCTCTCTCTAATTTTGCTCCTCGGGTTTCTTCTCAAATCAAATCTGGGATGATCCTGGCGGCTGGACGAGGCACACGCCTTGGGGCTTTAGGTCGTCAAACCCCTAAGGCTTTACTTGAAGTAGGTGGTGAAGCTCTAGTTGATCAAGCTTTGGCCGGACTTGCTGCAGCTGATGTTAAAGAAGTCGTTATCAATGCATCACACCTTAAAAATCAAATTGAGGCGCATCTCAAAAAAACAATAAAAACGCCCACAGTGCAGCTCTCTTTGGAGGAAGAGCCATTGGAAACAGGCGGAGGAGTGCTCAAAGCTCTTCCACTTCTAGACAGGGCCCCATTCTTTGCAATCAATGTTGATACATGGTGGGCAAGAACACTCGCATCTGGACTGGAAGCATTGAAACAAGCCTGGCGTCCAGAAACAATGGACGCACTTTTACTTGTACTGCCAACGGTGAGGGCAACAGAATACGTTGGAAGAGGCGATTTTATGATGGATGGAATTGGCCGTCTGGCTCGCAAAAACGAGTCAGAAACTGTCCCGTTCCTATTCACTGGCGCTCAAATTTTGCATCCACGAGCCTTTGAGGATCCACCGGATGGTGCTTTTTCTTTAAATAAAATTTACGATCGAGCTGCCTCCTCTGGTCGGCTATTTGGCGTCAGTCACTCAGGCCGATGGCAAGACGTTGGAACACCTGCTCGCCTGGCTCAAGCGCGTGCAATGGCGGATGACTACCGTCAAGCTTCTCTATTATGAAACCAGCTACTCTGAAGGGTATATATACTATTCAAGCCGGAAACGGCTTTTTGGAAAATTTGGCATTTGGCCTGATCAAAACCTTTCCCCAGGAGAAACTTGCCCAAACTCGTATTTACCTCCCAACGCGTCGAGCTTGCCGGGATGTAACAGAAGCCTTTTTGAAGCACACAAAAGGTGCGGGTTTGCTACCCCGGGCTTACCCTCTTGGCGACGTTGACGAGGATGATTTCAACTTTTCCGAAGTAGAGCCTGCTTTGGTGGAATCTGAAATAGCCACCCAATTACCTCCAGCTATCTCTCATACAGAACGAAACTTCCTACTCGCCCCTCTTATTCAAGCCAAGCACACAAATGAAAACGTAAGTAAACTTCCACTAGCGGGCGCCTTACGGCTAGCAGAAGCACTTGGCAAATTTCTTGATGACCTCACCACAGAACAAACAGACCCAAAGGCTATAAAAGACCTTCAACCAGACTTTTTCGCCGAACACTGGCAAAAGGTAATGCAGTTCCTAGAGATTGTAATTGATGCGTGGCCATGTGTTTTGGATCAGCGAGGTCAAATCGATGCCACCACCCGCAGGCAGGCCTTGCTCAACGCTCAAGCCACTCTATGGCTGAAGCAACCCCCAAAAAGCCCTGTGATAATTGCAGGCTCAACAGGTTCCACAAAATCAACACGCGCTCTAATGACTTCACTGCTTACTGCTCCAGAAGGAATTATTGTACTGCCAGGCTTTGAGCTAGAGACTGATAAAGCTGAAATAGAAGCCATCCTTAACACACCCACTCACCCACAACACGTTATGATGGAAACTCTGGAACACCTGGAGCTTGAGCCTTCAGATGTACAGGTCTGGAGTGGAAATGAAAGCGAGAGACATAGATCGAGAAGGCGCTTCCTCCAAGAAGCAATGCGTCCTGCGGAAAGAGTACACCAGTGGCGCAATTTGACATCAGAAGAATTGATGCAGGGCACCCATGGCATTTATCGCATAGATGCACCAAATGAAGAAGCAGAAGCACGTGTCATCGCTCTTTGGCTACGACAGCAAATAGAAAATGGTCCAGCTGCACTCGTCACGCCTGATCGCGCTCTGGCACGGCGCGTAGCTACAGAACTTAAGCGGTGGAATATAGAAACTGACGATTCTGCGGGACAAGCTTTAATTGAAACTCAGGTAGGCTCTTTTTTTCGTCTAATTGCAGCGGCCGCAGCACCGGATGCAAGTGTCCTGGACCTGCTAGCACTCTTAAAACACCCATTGACTGCGGGAGGAATGTCACGACCTCGTTTCAGACGTCGTGCCCGTGCAATTGAGATTAAGATTTGGCGAAACGACAAACTACAACGTCGAGCCAGAAGCTTAGACGCAACGATAGAAATTCTAAGAAGTGAAGGGGAAATTCTTCTCGCAGATTTTGCAACGCAAATATCAAATGCAATTCACCCGCTGACACAACTAAATATAGGAAAACCCCTCGAACTCTCTAAGTTTGTGGAAGCACATATTCAAACAGCTGAAACCCTCGCCTCTAACGAACAAAACCCCGGCGAAAACACTCTGTGGCAGGGAGATTCCGGTGAAGTCGCATCAAGGTTGATTGGTGAATTACTGGACGCCTCTCATTCAAGCCCAAATTTACTTGCCGAAGATTATGCCGAAGTTGTGTGTAACTTTTTATCTAACGCCGTTGTTCGAAAACGAAGAAGAACGACAACAAAAATAGCAATCTTAGGAGTGTTGGAAGCGCGTCTACTTAGTTGGCCTGCGGTAGCGATCGGAGGGTTAGAAGAAGGCATCTGGCCACGCCCACCAACTGCAAATCCATGGATAAGTCGCGGCATGCGTTTGGCGATAGGGATGTCAGACCCTGAGCGGCGCATTGGGCTTTCCGCGCATGATTTTGCTAATCTCGCCTCTCTTCCCAATGTCCTGCTAACGCACAGCACTCGCCGGGATGGGGCTCCAACAAAACCCTCCCGCTGGCTATCTCGTTTAGATGCTATTACCGCAGCATTTGGAAAAACTAGTCTGAGGTCAGAAGAAAAGAAATATCTAAACTGGTCCGCCAATCTAGACCCTTCATTACCAGATGAGGTTATGACTCCACCAAATTTTGCACCCCCGATAAAAAATAGACCAAGGAAGCTATCTGCCTCTAGCATAATCCGCTTAAGGGATGATCCCTACGCCGTTTACGCAGACAAGATCCTGAATCTAAAGGTTTTAAAGACACTAGATCCAGTTCCCAGCCCCGCTGACCGCGGTACAATTATCCATTCAATTTATGAAGAATTTCTAACAAAATGGCCTATCACCTTACCACCCAACATTGAAGCCACATTAGAAGAAATCAGCAGAGAGGTATTCTCCGATTATAATAGAGATCCTACTGTTGCC
>VMCJ01000063.1 GCA_008081395.1 Rhodospirillales bacterium
CAATTAACCTCTCAAAAACACCAGAATTTCGAGATCAAGTTAAAGCGTTAACCGAAGGTAATGGAGCTGACGTAATTTATGATCCTGTCGGTGGTGATGTATTTGATCAATCTTTGAGGTGTATCAATTGGGGTGGACGTTTACTGATCATAGGTTTTGCCGCAGGGCGTATACCGCAAATTCCGGCAAATTTATTGTTGGTAAAAAGTTGCTCCGCTATTGGAGTGTTTTGGTCGAGCCATCGAAGGCGTGAGCCAATGACGCTTCGAGATGATTATCAACGCCTTTTTGAATGGCATTCTGAAGGAAAATTAAAACCTCTTATTGGAGGTACTTATCCCCTGCAAAAGGCTGGTGATGCATTAGAAGCTTTGCTCTCGCGCAAAGTTGCCGGCAAAATTGTTCTCGAAATGTAGTTAACGCATTCGAAAGAGATAATTTTATGAAGATTGGCATAATTGGCGCGGGGGCAATGGGGTCAGTCTATGCTGGATTGATGGCAGATGCTGGTCATGAAGTTTGGATGTTTGACAGCTGGGCAGAGCATGTTGCGGCTGTAAGAGCTAATGGTTTACGCGTTCAAGGCGCGTCGGGTGATCGTACTGTAAATCCCAATGCTACCACAGATGCTAAAGAAGCTGGTGAATGTGAACTCGCTATAGTCGCAACCAAAGCTATGCAGACTAGAGAAGCAGTTCTGGCGGCAGGACCAATGTTAGGCCCGAATACAGCAGTGCTGTCTCTGCAAAATGGTCTTGGAAATGTAGAGCGGATCCAAGAACTGGTAGACCCTAGCAACGTGCTGTGCGGAATTGCCGGTGGATTTGGTGCATCTATGGTTGGCCCTGGGCATGTTCATCACAACGGCATGGAAGCAATCAATATTGCTGAAGCTGCAGGGGGGATCTCAAGTCGAATAGAACTCGTAGCTGATGCCTGGCGTGAAAGTGGTTTTACTGTTGGGGTTTATGAAGATATTTGGCCAGTAGTATGGTCAAAATTGATGGCTAACATTGCGGTTTCAGCTACCTGTACTCTTACAGGAATGCGAGTTGGCCAAGTTGTGAAAAATGAATGGGCGTGGGGTCTAAGCCTAGACTGTGTTCGTGAAGCTGCCGCCTGTGCAAAAGCAAAAGGGATCAAATTACTTTATGATGACCCTATTGCTTGGGTTCACGACTTTACAACAAAAATTCCTGATGCTCGCCCGTCAATGTACTTAGACACTCAGGCTGGCCGTGTATCAGAAATTGGGTCAATCCATGGAGGTGTTGTCGCTGAGGGTAAAAAATTGAGTATAGCTACCCCAACATGTGAATTCATGGTTCGTGCCGTAACAGCCCTTCAGGAAAAAAATCGTGTGTTTGGTCCTGGCAATGCATACAAGGCACTGTAGGTAATTGCGCGGCGAATACCCGCTAAGCCAAATGCTAATATGTAAGTTTAAGTCACTCGCTTTAACGATTTGTGAGTAGTGAAAACTCTTAAAATTACCTTTTAAAATGTAGCTTAGAGACTTTAATTTCTGCAAAAAGCTCTAACACTATGCCTGACCGTAGCCGCCACCTCCTGGTAATTTCAGCGTTATTGTCTGTCCCGGTGAGATAATATGATCCGCTCTTACATCTGCAGAGTTGCCATCGATTAATACTTCACCAGGCGCTCCGGCTTCGCCTCCTAAAAGACCATGAGCTGGATGGCGAAGTCGTTCTGCCATAAATATTATGCCGATATTACGTTTGCCTGAGTGACGCAAAACTATTTCTTGACCGTCTCCACCGCGCTTTAAGCCTTCACCTCCCGAAGCCTCTCTAAGGGATTTTCTTTCCACGAAAAAGGGGGTGTTTCGCTCAGTTAACTCGATCGGTACGTTAGAAATATTTGAAGGCCAAGAATAACAACTTTGCCCATCAGTATTTGCAGTTGCACCGGAGCCACCATTAAAAAATAAAGTATTTGCAGTCGGCTTGCCTTCGTCATCAACCCCCGTTTGAATTATTGACCAGAGAGGTGACCCGGATGCCGCCATAATTTTTTCGGGCAAAGCTTTAGCAAGAGCTCCAAATATTGCTGTTGGCAAATAATGTCCTGTGGCCATACGACCACCTACACTTGCTGGGCGTTCAGGGTTTACTAGGCTTCGTTTAGGTGCATGCATTGTGAATGATCTAAATACTCCTTCATTGTTCGGTAAATCTGGAAGGAAAATGCATTTAAGTGCGTAGGAGGTCATTGCGAAAGTGTAAACTGCAGGGCAATTTATGGCTCGGTCAACTTGATCGCTAGTGCCGGTCCAATCCACGTGAACAGTATCATCAGAGATTCTTACTGTGACATTAAAATTGAAAGGCTCAGTTAGACCGTCGGTTTTAAATCCAAAGTTATAAGAACCATCTGGAACCTGTTTGAATGCTTTACGCATTGCTGTTTCGCATCTGCCATGAATTTCATCTGCAAACGCATCAAAGCTTGAAAGATTGTATTCTTTCATAAGGGCATGAAGACGCTCTTCCATAAGATTTAGAGCTGTCACTTGAGCCCAAATATCACCTTCAGTCTGGTCAGGAGTTCTTACCGCAGCGCGGAGGAGCTGAAAAAATGTGGCGTTTGCTTCTCCTTCACGAATCATGTGCATCGCTGGGATGGCAAAGCCTTCCTCAAATATCTCCCTCGCGACTACGGAACGAACTTTGCCGCCAATGTCTGGTGCGTGAGCAGTCGATGCACAGAAAGCAACCAATTCACCTTTGAAAAATACAGGTTTGGCTATCGTGATATCATTGAGATGTCCTGTTCCAACCCATGGGTCATTACAGACAAGGAAATCTCCTTGCTTCATATCCTTGGTGCCAATGACATCGAGAAAATGCCTTACTGTGATGGGTAGGCAGCCGTTAAATGATGGGATGCTCTCGGTATTTTGAACTAGTGAAGCACCTGATGCATCGGTTACTACGCAAGCAAAATCGTTGCTTTCATTGACGAGGGTGGAGAATGAAACTCGTTGTAATGTTTTAGCGGCCTCATCAGCAGCAGAGATCATCCGCCTCCATAGAATTTCCAGAGTTACGGCATCAAAGGCATCTTTTCTCATAAATCTTCACCATCCAGGTCAACAACGATTTCTCCCCCTTCAGCAACTCGTGCTATTGCTCCCTCTGGAACTGCGAGAGTTGATTCACGTTCTTCGACGAGTGCTGGCCCAAAGAGTTTATCCCCTGGTTGGAGACAATATCGGTCATAAATATCCATATCTACAAAAGCTCTGTCTTTTGAGGACCAAACCTTGCGTGTTTTTGGTTTTGCACTGGCTCTATCTGCATTATTCAAGTGCATAGAAATATGTTCGCCTGGCGCAGTAACGCCAATACGGGCATTTATAATTTCAACCGGTCCAGAGGGTGGAATTCGGGTGAATTTTGACCGATATGCTACCTCAAAAGCATCCAGAAAGGCTGCAGTGGAGTTTATGTCGTAAGGTCCAGATGGAAGATCGACGATAACTTCAAAGGCCTGGCCAACATATCTCACATCTGCGCGTCGAGTAACGCTTATCGTGTTTGGATCTAATCCAGTAGCAGCAATGACTTTACGTGCATCTTGCTCTAGGCGGTCGAATATTTTTTCAAAATCTGACCAGTTCAGCTGGTCAAGACGTGTTGCGACTGTAGTTACTCGATCTACTCTGGCTGGAGCGATTAGTAACCCTATAGCAGATGCTACACCTGCAGACGCTGGCGATATTAATCGCTTTAAACCTAATTTTCTTGCGACATCAGCCCCATGTAGAGGGCCGCCCCCACCAGTTGCGAGCAAAGCATAGCTACGAGGGTCTTTCCCTCTTTCAGCTATATGAACTCTTGCTGCAGAAGCCATAGTTTCATTTACTACGTCACGAATACCCGCTGCTAGTGATTGTTGGCTGAGTCCTGCTTGAGTGGAGAGCTTTTCCAAAACTTTTGAACTGGCTTCAACATCAAGAGTCATATTGCCGCCAGCAAATGTTTCTGGCGCTAAAAGTCCTAGGGCAAAATTTGCATCGGTTACCGTTGGTTGCTCGCCTCCAATACCGTAAATAGTGGGCCCAGGGTCAGAACCAGCGCTGTCTGGACCTACCTTGAGAAGATTAATTTCATCAACGCGCGCTATTGAGCCGCCTCCAGCTCCAATTTCTATTAACTCAATTGTCGATGTTCTGATTGGTAGACCAGATCCTTCTGCAAAACGCTTCTGGCGTGCAGCCTCAAAATTATAGGTAACTTCTGGCTCTCCGCGATCCACGACGGAGAGTTTTGCAGTTGTTCCGCCCATGTCAAAAGCAAGAACATTCCCGTTAGCTTCCGATTTTCCAAAATATGCTGCTGCTAATGCTCCCGCTGCTGGGCCCGATTCAAGCAGTGCTACAGGGATCCGCTTGGCCTCATTAATATCGGCGAGGCCACCGTTAGATAACATTAATAAAAGAGGAGTTATTACCCCCTGTTTTTGTAGGCCAGAGGAAATTCCATCGAGATAATCTGCTGCAAGAGGTTTTATATATGCATTTGCAAGAACAGTTGATGTTCGTTCGTATTCCCGAATTTCAGGTGCGACGTCGCTAGATAGACTAATAGAGAGCTTTGGATATTTATCCTGGATAATTTTTGCAGCAATTCTTTCGTGAACTGGATTGGCGTATGAGTGCAGGAATGAGATTGCAACTGACTCAACACCCAATGTAACCAGGTCATCAACCGCCTTAATTACAGAATTCTCGTCAATTTTGCATAAAATGCTTCCGTCAAATTTTAAACGCTCTTTAATTCCTCGACGAAGAGTCTTAGCCGCAAGTGGTGTTGGTTTTTGTATATGCACATCATAGAGCTCATATTTCTTCTCACGGCCAATTTCGACTATGTCCTCAAAACCTTCAGTTGCTAGAAGACCAGTTAATGCACCTTTGCGTTCAATTAATGCGTTCGTGAATAAAGTAGTTGCATGAACAACGCGGCTAATTTTGGAAGGATCAATTTTATCCTCAGCGATAGCTGCAGCTAGACCTTCAAGTACTGCACGGGCCGGATCATCGTGAGTTGTTAGAAGCTTCCTCGAGGTAATTTTTTGCTTTTCGCCATCATAAACAACGACATCGGTGAATGTGCCACCAATATCAATTCCTAAAGCGTACTTAGAAGGCATAAGCAACCCATCCACCTAACGTTTGATTGTGCAAGCGTAATTAAAAAAAATATCATAGCAATGCGCTGGACAAGAATAGCCTTGCCACCGCACATTTATTTAATGGGAATCATCTAAACAATTTGGAAGTAGTTAAATGAACATTGATCTTTCTGGACGTACGGCGCTCATTACTGGTGGTAGTATGGGGCTTGGTCGGGCCATGTGCTTAAAAATGGCAGCAGCTGGTGCCAATGTTGTTGTTGTGGCTCGCAGGCAAGAGCACATTGATGAGGCAGTGCAACAGGTTCGAGCTCTAAATGCTGGCAAAGCGCACGGTATTTCTTGTGACGTAACTGACCCTTCCGAGATCGAAGATTGCTATAAAGAGGCAGTGGCGACCTTTGGGCAAGTTGATATTCTTGTGAACAATGCAGGCTCTTCCTTGCGTGGTCCGTTTCTAGAAATGACAGACGATCAGTGGAAAGGTGACATAGAGCTCAAGCTATTTGCTCAGATCCGTTTTTCGCGCCTAGCGTTTGCCGATATGAAGCAAAGGAAGTGGGGAAGAATCATTAATGTTCTTAACACTGGGGCCAAAGCACCACCTGCTCAGGGAGCGCCAACTGCGGTAACCCGGGCAGCAGGGCTCGCTCTTTCCAAAATACTCGCCAACGAAGGAGCGCCTCTCGG
>VMCJ01000056.1 GCA_008081395.1 Rhodospirillales bacterium
GCTGAGCATGCGCTTGGAATGATGCTTGCTGTTTCAAAAAAAATGATTCAAGCGGACCGTCGTTTGAGGCGTGAGAGTAATGTTGATCGAATGGAGCTCACCGGTGCAGAACTGTTAGAGAAAACGGTTGGTATTGTTGGGCTTGGACAAATTGGAACACGAACCGCGGAACTTTGCCGCCTTGCCTTGCGGATGGATGTCGTCGCCTTCGATCCTTACTTGTCCGAAGGGGAAATTGCTAGTCGCGGTGCGCGCAAGGTTGATTTTGAAGAACTGCTCGTGACCAGTGACTTCATCTCAGTGCACTGTCCACGAACAGAAGAGACTTTAAATATGTTCGGTGCAGAACAATTTAAAAAAATGAAATCAAATGCAGTTTTTGTAACTACTGCACGTGGTGGTATTACAGATGAAGAAGCGCTTGCTAAAGCATTGAGTGATGGTGAAATTTTGGGCGCAGGTGTTGATGTTTTCTGGAAGGAACCGACAGACCCCTCGCACCCTCTAATGGCTCTCGACAACGTGTTGGTTACGCCACACCACGCCGGTATTACCACTGAAGCAAATAGAAATATGTCTGTTGGAGCAGCAGAACAGTGGATAGGTATTTTACGGGGTAAGAAGCCCCCAAGACTAGTTAATCCAGAGGTTTGGCCTGCTTATCAAAAGCGTTTTGAGAGGATTATGGGTTTTCGTCCTGAGGATTGATTCCTTGCCTCTGATCCTTATGGAACTAAGGTAACATCTTAAGACTTAATTTATATAGAAGGACCTACTGATGGCGGCAGGTAGTTTTCGTTTTCCTCGCATCGATTTTTCTCCTGAATTGAAAGCCCTTCAGCAAGAGGTTAGAGACTTCCTTGCATCAGAACGAGCGTCCGGTGGATATACGCCAGTTGCAGATGGCTGGGCATTTGGTGTTGACCTTGAGTTTAGTCGCAAGCTTGGGCAACGCGGATGGTTGGGGATGACGTGGCCTAAAAAGTATGGAGGTCACGAACGCTCGAGTATGGAACGTTATGTGGTAACAGAGGAGCTCCTAGCCGCGGGTGCTCCAGTATCTGCTCATTGGGTTGCTGACCGCCAGTCTGGTCCAATGCTACTTAAGAATGGCACGGAGCAGCAGAAGCAAGAAATTTTGCCTCGCATCGCTGCTGGAGAGTGCTTTTTTGCCATTGGTATGAGTGAGCCAGATTCTGGATCAGACCTTGCTAGTCTGCGCACCACCGCCACGAAGGTTGATGGCGGTTGGAAGATCAATGGCAGAAAAATTTGGTCTTCGGGCGCTCACTTTTGCCACTATATGATTGCTACAGTCCGAACAGGCGGAACTCGAGACGAGAAAAACCGGCATGAAGGTCTTTCGCAGTTTTTGATTGACCTTAAAGGTCCTGGAATACAGATCCGTGGCATAAAAAATATGGCGGGTGATGAGCATTTTAACGAGACTGTTTTCGATGACGCTTTCGTGTCAGACGACTGCTTATTAGGCAAGGAAGGTGAAGGTTGGCATCAGGTTACTAGCGAGCTTGGTTTAGAGCGTTCGGGGCCTGAAAGGTTCTTGTCGTCGGCCATTACTTTAACCGAAGCGATGCGTCGGATTGGAGACAATCCGGACTCTCGTGAGGCTGAGACGATTGGGAAAAATGTTGCTCGTTTAAAGGCCATGCGGCGAATGTCTCTTGGTGTATCTGCACTATTGCAAGGAGGAGAGTCCCCGGTAGTAGAAGCGGCATTGGTCAAGGATTTAGGTACTAAATTTGAATCAACGCTGCTTAATGACGTTCGACAACTGATTCCTACCGAAGCAATTGGCCAATCTACAGATGACTATGCTCGTACTCTGTCTGAGGGATTGTTGCGGGTGCCGTCTTCTACCATTCGAGGAGGAACCAATGAGGTTCTTAGAGGTATTGTTGCCCGACAGCTTGGCCTTCGATAGAGACTTTATATCATGAGTAGTGATGAAAATTTAATTGTAGATGCTGCTGCGCGTATCTTTGGTGATTTAGTTTCCCCCAGTCTTATAAACGATGCTGAAGCTGGAATTTGGCCGTCGGAACTTTGGGCCATGCTTGAAGAAAGCGGACTTACATTGGCATGGGGAAATGAAACCTTAGGTGGTGCTGGGATAGAAGTGATTGATGGGTTTTCTCTACTTAGGGAGGCAGGTCGTCATTCGGTGCCCGTGCCCTTAGCTGAAACCATGCTGGCATCGTGGCTACTTGGTCATGCTGGGGTTCAATATCCCGCGGGACCAATGACTGTTGCTCCAACTAAGATAAATTCAAATATCAGTTTGGGACCGGACGGCATTCTATCCGGGACAGTTCGCGATATTCCTTTTGCTCGTGTGACTGAACACATCGCAGTTTTAGCGGATAGCGAGGCGGGTAAGGTTATTGCGCTTGTCAAGACCTCGGATTGCGCTCTTCGTGAAAAAAAATCTATTGCTGGAGAGCCTTCGGACGAGGTGTCCTTTGATGGAGTAAAGCCAGTTAATGTTGAGCCCGCACCTTATGGTCTTGATGAACAAGCACTCTTTGCTATGGGGGCAGCAACGCGGGCTGTTCAGATAGCGGGAGGACTACAGAAAATTTTGGATCAGTCAGTCCAATACTCTGTGGAGAGATCACAGTTTGGGCGACCAATCGCAAAATTCCAAGCAATTCAGCATGGTTTGGCGCAGCTTGCCGGTGAAGCAGCGGCAGCAGGAGCTGCTGCTGACGCTGTTGCGGAGGCAATTGCGGCATCTGGAGGTTTAGGTGTGGAAGCTCGGGCGGAGGTAGCGGCAGCGAAGACCCGTATTGGAGAAGCAGCTACGGTGGGTACAGCGATTGCTCATCAGACCCATGGTGCAATGGGTTTTACTTACGAGCATTCATTACACCATGCGACTCGTCGGATTTGGGCCTGGCGAGATGAGTTTGGAAACGAAAGCTATTGGGCCATGGAACTTGGCCGCATGATCGCCGCTGAAGGTGCAGACAATCTTTGGCCATTTATAGCCGGTAAGGAATAATTCCTTTTAATAGATCGATGTTTTGGAAGCCTTTTTTCTTGGGGCTGACTGGAATATCTTCAGGATCAATTGCTGGTTGCTGATCGACCATCAAGCTCATGGGGCGATCAGTCATTACGGAAGTAATCAATTCCTATGTTTTCCGATCCTTCTAAACGCAATGTATTAATCCTTGCTGTTTGTCAGGCATTGTACATGTCAGGCACGGCTTTAATGCTTACCACTGGTCCTCTAGCCGGAAAGATACTGACGCCGACGCCGGGCTGGGAAACTTTGCCTTTGGCAGCGCATCATGCAGGCGTCATGTTGGCAACCATTCCAGCTTCTCAGCTCATGCGTCGGATAGGCCGCAGAGCTGGCTTCATGATTGCGACTTGGTTCGGTGTTTTTGGTGCTATTTTGGCAGGCATAGCAATGCTTCAAGGGTCTTTTTGGCTTCTTTGCGTTGGGGTCACAGTGGTGGGATGGTTCAATGGCTTTGCCATTTTCTATCGTTTTGCGGCGGCAGATATAGCTTCGGAGGAATTTCGACCCAAGGCAATATCATGGGTCATGACAGGTGGCCTATTTGCCGCCTTTTTAGGTCCAGAGCTTGCTAATTTAACGAAAGATGCGCTTTCCCCAATTCAATTTGCAGGCAGTTATTTTGCTCTGATCGGAGTGTATTTAATTTCATTTGTCCTTTTGTCTGGAGTCCAAATACCCAAGCTCACTGAAGAACAACGTAAGACGTCTGGGCGTCCATTACTTGAAATTCTTATGCAGCCAAAGTGTGCGGCGGCAGTGGTTACAGGCTTTGTAGCATATGGGGTGATGGCGCTTTTGATGGCTTCAACACCCTTAGCAATGGCCAACTGTGGATTTGAATTTGTTGACTCAAAATGGGTAATTCAAGCTCATATAATTGGAATGTTTGCGCCATCTTTTGTTACCGGAGACATCATAAAAAAGCTTGGTGTGCTTAATGTTATATTGATTGGCGCAGCACTGAATATTTTAGCTGTGATTGCACATCTTTTAGGTGCTGGATTCGAAAATTTTGTGATTGGGTTATTAGTTATTGGCGTTGGTTGGAACTTTATGTTTATCGGCGCTACGACACTTTTGACCGAGACATATCAACCTGAGGAGCGAGCAAAAGTGCAAGGTTTTAACGACTTTTTGATTTTTGCAACTGTCGCAATTGCTGCTCTTTCATCTGGACAGTTACTTAACGCCTTTGATTGGGAGACTGTTAATTATGGTGTGACACCATTGATATGTTTAGCCGTGCTTTGCATTCTGACGCTGAAAGCGAGGCGGATATCTGCAGCTTAAACCGGCGGCTTTGTCGCAGTAGTGTAACTTGCACGATACATGGTCATCTGGCATAGACCGGCGTGATTTTGTGCGCCCGGTGTGATCCGGGTTGTGCCTATCTATTAACAATACTTAACAGCAAATTGGGGGAGGCCTCTTCAGATGGACATGGCCTATTACATAACGCTGCTTTGCGGCCTTGCGGCGGTGCTCTATGGCATCATTATTGGTCGCTCAGTGCTGGCGGCTGACGCTGGCAACGCCCGTATGCAAGAAATTGCAGGAGCAATCCGTGAAGGCGCAAGCGCTTATTTAAAGCGTCAATACACAACTATTGGAATGGTTGGTGTAGTAATATTCATCTTAAGCTGGCTTCTGCTCGGTTTTCTTTCTGCCCTTGGCTTCGCGATAGGCGCTACTCTGTCCGGCTTGGCCGGTTACGTTGGGATGCTTGTGTCAGTTCGCGCTAACGTAAGAACTGCAGAGGCAGCTCGCGCTGGATTGGCTCGTGGACTTGATATTGCGTTCAAGTCTGGAGCTGTCACAGGGATGCTTGTAGCTGGTCTCGCACTACTTGGAGTTGCGGTCTACTACGGAGTTTTAAAGGGTGTAGGTGCCGAAGGTCGAGACCTAATAGATCCCCTTGTCGCTTTGGGTTTTGGAGCTTCTCTGATTTCGATTTTTGCTCGTTTGGGCGGAGGTATCTTCACCAAAGGAGCCGATGTCGGAGCCGATCTTGTAGGCAAGGTTGAGGCTGGAATTCCTGAAGATGATCCCCGCAATCCAGCAGTTATCGCTGATAACGTTGGTGATAATGTTGGTGATTGTGCAGGTATGGCTGCTGACCTTTTTGAAACCTACGCAGTGACTGTCGTAGCTACTATGGTGCTAGGTCTTATTTTCTTTGGTGGACAACCCATAATAGATCAAGTCTTGGTCTACCCACTGATCATTGGCGGGGTTTCAATCATAGGTTCAATTATCGGAGCCTTCTTTGTAAAACTCGGAGCGTCACAGAATATAATGGGCGCATTGTACAAAGGGTTCATTGTTTCCGCCGTTGTTTCCCTTGTGCTGATCCTTGCAGCTACTTCGCTTGTAATAGGTATGGGTACGGTTCTTGAAGGGCCGTCAGGATCCTTCAGTGGCACTGGATTATTCATTTGTGCTTTAGTGGGGGTCGCGGTTACAGGTCTGATCATCTGGATCACGGAATATTACACCGGGACAGAGTATCGCCCTGTTAAGAGTGTAGCCCAGGCATCAACCACCGGTCATGGAACAAACGTGATCCAAGGGCTTGCTGTTTCAATGGAAGCAACAGCTCTACCGGCGTTGGTTATATGTGGTGCAATCATAATCACGTATCTCATTGCTGGTATTTTCGGTATCGCGATCGCCGTAACCGCTATGTTATCTCTGGCAGGCATGGTTGTGGCATTGGATGCATACGGCCCTGTAACAGATAATGCGGGTGGAATTGCAGAAATGGCAGAGCTAGAAAGCGATGTCCGCAATACTACTGACGC
>VMCJ01000131.1 GCA_008081395.1 Rhodospirillales bacterium
TCGGTTAACGCTTTAACTTGATCTCGAAATTCTGGTGTTTTTGAGAGGTTAATTGTGTAATCCGCGCCATGGTTTTTTGTGATTTCGCATTTTTCTTCAGAACTGGCAGTAGCGATCACTTTTGCTCCTGCAGCTTTCGCAATTTCTACTGCAGTTAAACCAACACCGCCTGCTGCACCGTGAACCAAAACGGTTTCACCGGCATTTAAATGACTCCGCCTTAACAAGCCAACATAACTCGTACCGTAGGCGACAGGAAATGCGGCTGCAGTAACGAAATCCAACTCAATGGGAATAGGATGAGCAAGATAATCTTCCACGATTACCTGCTCGCGATAAGCTCCATAATCCATTGTCGCTATGACACGCGCTCCAACTTTAAAGTCAGTAACACCTTCACCAACAGAAGAAACAATGCCAGCCACCTCAAAGCCTGGGCTGAAGGGGAATTCAGGCTTAAGTTGATATTTGTGAGATATGATAAGACTATCGGCAAAATTTAATGACGCCGCCTTTACATCTATGCGAATTTGACCAGGTCCCGGCGTTGGCTCTGGGAGGTCAACCACTTTTAGATCTTGTGGGTTTGAAACTGCCTCTGCAACAACTGCGCGCATGATTTGGGCCTCACTAAAATGTAAGCGATCGGAATATCAGCCAGTCTGCGCTGAAGTCCAGTCATCAAGTATTTTTCTAGCCTCAGCCTCGTCTCTACTCACCTGACCAGCTTTTGGTGTTGTCAATTCTACCACGTAACCATTCGGATCGCGGAAGTAGATACTTTCAATAAAGCCATGATCTGAAACTCCACGCGTTTCGATATTCCATTGTTTACCTTTATTAAACATGCGTTCTAGCGTCTCTTTGTTAACCTCTAGAGCTATATGGAGGTCGAAATCTCTTTGTTTTTTGAATTCAAAAGGCTGATCCGGCTCCTCAAAAAACGCAATGCATGAACCGTCACCCATCTCAAAAAAAGTATGAAGCACCTCTGCCCCACGCCCGGTTGCTGTTTTCTCAATTCTTAGCGCATGGATAAACTTAAGCTCGAGAAAGTCTTCATAGAACGCACGAGTATCTGATGAACTTCGACACCTATATGCAGCGTGATGCAAACCATTGATCATCTTAAATATCCAGTTAACTGTTAGCTCTTTTTTAGACGTGGGTAGGCAATCAATTAAATCCAAATAAAATATAGACCGTTGTTTAAAACCGGTTTGTTCTTTGGGGCTGGATTAGCCATTCCATCGTCCTGTTTTAGCTCTACCGTTTTTTTGAGGAATGACCCATGAATAGCGCCCATAATGATGCGAACGCATAATGAGACTTATAGCTTCTCTAGAATTAGTCGATGAGATAGCAATCACATCTCCTCCACCATTACGCAAGCGACTCGCCCAAATCCCAGACCCTGCTTCAGGTGGCAAATCTATGACTAACTTAGCAATATCTTGCCTGGTACCAACAAAAATGGGCAGCCCACCGGCGCCGACGTTCCCAACTGTTTTGAGGGCTTTTTCGATACCGATACGATTATCGATTACCCCACCCAGAAACTGAGGCTCAAGAAGTGACGCCGATAGAAATAAACGCAAGGTAGACACCCGCTCTGCAGGTGCCAAATGACGAAAAGTTAGAAAATCCTGATCAGTTAAATCTGCTCTGGCGGCGCCAGGATCATCTAGCCATCTTTTGAAAAAGCTGGAGAGATCTGAACCACTGCATTCAGAAAACGTATTTTCGATCTCTAACCAACCTACTTTCTGAAATTTCCAATCGTTCCAGAATTTTTTAACACAGTTATCAAATACTTGAGCACCAATCTTTCGCTCAAGCATCTGCAGCACCATAGCGGCTTTGCCATAGCCGATCGCTTGGGCTTGCCCATGAGATTTTGTTACAAATTGTCGGAGCGGAAAACGTTTCTCTGGCGGTAAAGCATCAAATTCTAGCAACCAATCCAGGCGCATATCTCGAGCAGCGTTTTCGCTCTTTCGCGATGCGAGGGCATAGTCAGCAAAGAAAACTGCAAAGCCCTCAGCCCAGTTTCCTTTTGCATAATCTACAAAAACTCCGTTGCCCCACCAAACATGAGATATTTCGTGCCACAAAGAACGGCCTTTCATAAAAGGCATTGGAAGGATACGTGCCGAAACTAAGGTAAAGCCAGGAAAGCCGAGCCCAACTGGCAGTGGACTCTCTACTATTGAAAAAGCGCTATACGGATAAGGCCCTATCCTAGCGCTAAGAGCACCGATCGCTTCATCGGCGGACTCTAAAAACCCTTTTGCAAGTTTACTATTTGCGGAACTAAAGAAGGTTCGGATTGTAATCCCATCCGCTTCAAGTTCTGCAATGTGAAAACGCCCTATAACCAGCGGGGCAGAAGCTAATTTTGGAACATTAAAGCGCGTAATATTCTCATACGAGGTCTCTATGATCTCTCCATCAGGAAATGGAACTGTCACAAAGTCTGGTGGCGTAACTACTTCTACGCTCCACCCAAGATCACCTGATTGAAGTGAAGGGAGCCATCCACTCCCAATTGGGATAAATGCGCCATACCTGAAGTCTATATATCCAGTGTCTTCTGCGTGCTCGGACTTTTTTAGTTCCGGAGCATTGATGACAATTGGAATTTTTACACCATCAACACCTACAGAGCTTCCGACTAAAGCACCTGCAGAAATGTCCAACTTCAGCGTTACTTTCCGCCAAGTGTCTGCTTGTGTAGGCCCTACGAGAAATAAAAAACAAACACCGCAAACTATATGAAAAAAACGCATAGTTACTGCGACTTAGCAGAACTAATTGGCAATTTAACCACTACCTCTGACGTCATCCCTCCTCTTTTAACACTGAAAGGTAGCCAGGCCCCCCAAGTATGAGAGCGTATTATTCGCCCGAGATCTGATGCTGCAGTAACCTCCAAGCCAGCAGCTCGAACTACAACATCACCAGGTGAAAAGCCCCCTGCTGCAGCCGGAGAGTTATCCAAAACTCGCTTAACCAACGCTCCTCCATCCTGAGCGTCCTCTATGATGACACCTATCCGTGGTCGATGAGAATGAGCTGATTGAGTAGCAGTGCGACTGTTTGGTAAGAAATAAATAAAATCTGCAAGCGGACGATCAGCTTCATCATGAGCTAAATTACAATCCTGATCTGAAATCAAGGATATAGCACTAACAATTTTTTCTATTCCCAGATCAGCGAGCTGATGCTCAATACCATAACCGTATTCAACATGCCCTCGTCCAACAAAGGCTATCGGCAGTCGATCTGGATAGTCAATTAATTGCTGAGCTATCCCCTCGGCAAAAGACCTATCCCATAGAAGTTGCGCCTCTTCAAAATACTGAAAATTTATCTCATTCTCGCCACTAGCCGATGCGCCCAAAGAAGCCTTCATTCGGAATATCTTTTTAAGCCACTCACGATATTCAGGCACCGCAGGAGCAGGGTCACCAATTCCCTGACTATCTTCTCTTTTGATTTGGTCCCAGCCCTCTTTACTCACACGTCGAACAAGAGGCCGGTCGACATTCAGTGCTCTTGATGGCGCTGCCTGTATTCTTGGAAGACGAAGGATCGGATCATATGGCCTAGCATCATACCCCCAATTTGATTCCCAATCAGACGCGACCAAAAACTCTTTTAAATTCAGATCACCTTGTGACCAAGAATCAAGGGCTGACTGCGAAGATCGCGGAAACATCTCATACCCATATTGAGCCGGCCGAAAAGAAGATAAAGTTGTAGCAGTGGCTGCCTGCCATAGCTGTATGTCTGGAACACCATGACTTTCCCCCAGCAAGACAACATCAGCATTCGCCATCTTCTGGAACACTTCCTGCACTGGCACAGGAACACCGGTTCGACCATCAGCCCAAGTTCCTGGAGATAGGCACGATAACTGGTGAGCAAAAGCTGCCCCCCCAGATACGAGTACAAGGATTGTGATTAAAACAATTTTCATCATGCGATTTGAATTGGTTCAAACAGGTTCAAAAGCAAGCGGCCGTTTAAGACATACTTAAACGGCCGCCAATCTAACTCGGTTTTTCTTGAATGCTAAATTGCGCCAAAAGCTAGCATTGCGTCCGCCACCTTGCGGAAACCAGCGATATTCGCACCCTTCATGTAATCCACGTAACCACCACCCTGGTCACCATATTCGACACAGGCTGCGTGAATGTTATGCATAATGTCCCGAAGTAACTTTGAGAGTTCTTCTTCTTTCCAGGAAATATGAGCAGCATTCTGGCTCATCTCCAGTCCAGAAGTTGCAACACCACCGGCGTTAGCAGCCTTTGACGGAGCGTAAAGAATTTTAGCCTCTAAATAATTATTAATCCCATCTATGGTTGTTGGCATATTGGCGCCTTCAGAAACAGCCATACAGCCATTTTTGATCAATGCGGCTGCTTCATCAGCATTTATTTCATTCTGCGTTGCGCATGGAAGCGCCACATCACAAGGAATATTCCAGGGCCTTGTTCCAGCATGGAACTCAGCTCCAAATTCAGTTGCATATTCTTCAATGCGCCCGCGCCGTTTCTCTTTGAGATCTTTAATCCACTGCAAGCGTTCAAGTGTGATTCCATCCTTATCGTAGATGAACCCTCCTGAGTCTGAGAGCGTTAAAACTGTACCCCCACGATGAATAATTTTTTCGGCTGCATGAGTTGCAACATTGCCTGATCCGGAAATGACAGCTCTTTTCCCGTCAATTTCATTACCTTTAGTGTGCAACATGTCTTCGAGCATATATACAGCCCCATATCCCGTAGCTTCGGGACGGAGTAATGAGCCACCAAACTCTCGGCCCTTGCCTGTCAGAACACCGTTAAACCTATTGGTCATTCGTTTGTACTGGCCAAACATAAATCCAATCTCACGGCCACCAACACCAATGTCGCCCGCGGGAACATCGATATCTGGACCGACATATTTAGACAATTCAGTCATAAATGCCTGGCAGAAGCGCATAATTTCAGCCTCTGACTTACCTTTCGGATTGAAATCAGCGCCTCCTTTACCACCACCCATTGGCAGTTGGGTGAGGGAATTTTTGAAAGTTTGCTCAAATCCTAAGAATTTTAAAACGGACTGGGTCACCGAGGGATGAAAACGAATGCCACCTTTATAAGGACCAATAGAGTTATTGAACTGCACTCTATAGCCTCGATTTACACGAACATTACCAGCATCATCTTGCCAAGTAACTCTGAATGATATTGTCCGATCGGGCTCAGTCATCCGTTCGAGAATCATGGCCTCTTTGTAGACAGGCTTATCGGCGATGTACGGCAGAATAGTGGCAGCCACTTCTTGGACGGCTTGGTGAAATTCTGTTTCTCCTGGACTGCGCTTGCGCACACCTTCCATAAAGCCGTTTAAGTCTTCAGAACTGTTGGCCATATTGTTTCCCCTTTAATTTTTTTTAAATAAAACTTTGTTTTTTTACTATCTGATTTTGTCAGCATCCCGTGAAGTTTTGATCACGTCAATGTTCCGGAATTGCCTGAATTTTTTGAAAAGTATTCTACTTAATCAAGCGCAAACTAAAGGGCCTAGGCAGCCCAGGGCGGAGCAAAAGCCCACACATCGGCAAAGCCCATGGAACGACGGAATTCCAGAAAGAC
>VMCJ01000022.1 GCA_008081395.1 Rhodospirillales bacterium
CCGCCCGCTCCTCGTAGGCCTTCTTCCAAAACTGTCCCTGTCATGCGGGTATTTGGTCCGGCTAGGAGCCCGGTTGGGTGGAATTGGACCATTTCCATGTCTCGAAGGCTAAGGCCGGCGCGAAGCGCCATGGCGTATCCGTCGCTTGCTTTATCTCCAGATGGAGTATGGTAGAGGTACATCGTTGGACCTCCACCTGTAGCTAATAGAACAGCTTTTGCTTGTACAAAGTGGAAATCACCGGTTCGCATATCGGTCATCATGACGCCCGAAATGCCTGAGCCGTCTTTTGCTTTTATTAAAGCTAGTGCCCGATGCTCTTCAAGTTGCTGCACTCGTAACGCCAGCACATTTTCCATGAGCCGATTTACAATTTCGATACCGGTTAGGTCCCCTTTATGAACCGTGCGATCAAAGCTTTGGCCGGCGAAAGCTTTCTGATGAAGAGAGCCATCAGAATTTCTGTCGAAGAAGCACCCAAGTTCATTTTCTAATTCTTGGATACGAATGACGGCTTGTTCAACGAGCGTCCAAGCTAGGTCCTGATGAGGAAGCCATTTTCCTCCAACAATTGTATCCATGAAGTGTCGTTCAAGACTGTCTCTAGGGTCTAGTGCAACGTTGTAGCCACCTTGTACCATCCGAGTGCAGCCGCATTTACCCATCAAGCCTTTGACAGCGACGGCGATCTCCAGGTCCGGATTTGCCTTTGCCGCATGAAGAGCTGCAAATAAACCTGCCCCCCCAGAACCTAAGATTAAGATATCAACGCGAGATCGAGTTATCTGAGCCATTGCTACTCTCAAATCAAATTAAAAAGCATTGCGAGGCCTGCTGCGAGGGAGATACCAGCTCCGATGGATATCCAAGTTTTTTGCCTCTCGCTCCATGGTAAAAACTCGAGAGCAAGGAGACGCAGGCCACCAGTTAAATGAGCAGAGAGAAGTATGACGAGAATTATCTCTGCAAATTTAGCTAGTGGATTTTCGGTCCATTCTAGAAAACTGTTCAATTTGGCTGCGCCTTGAATGGCGGTACCAAGAGCAAGGAAATGTAATGGAAGAAAGAGGGCAAGCCCGAGGCCAGACAAGCGGTGGGCTAAAAAGGCCCAATATCCAGAATGTTTTCTGGTGGGCCTCATCATGACCATGTTACCGCTACTACAGCTCGAAGCCCAAGAATTAGCGCTGAAATGAGCCAACCCGCAGCTAAGGCGTCAACAATACGATTAGCTAGTGGTGTCCATTCAATTAAAATTGAACGAAGACCAATGGTACCATGAACGGCGACTAGAATCACAAAGGCACTGTAAAAACACAACCATCCCAGTGAACCTTGTGTTCGTCCTAAGATTTCCTCTGCTGTTAATCCCCCTTGCACAGCCATGATAATTCCAACGAGATGAGCAATTACAAGCGGAGCCATTAACAGAGCTGATATGCGCTGAATTAGATACAATTTTGCAGCTATCACTTCAGATTGCCTTTCAACAGGGCTTTTGAAGTTGCTCGTTTGAGACCGGCAATAGACAGCGTTGGATTCAGGCCAACGGGGCAATGTTCTGAGCAAGACTGATGACTATGGCAGTTATGGCATCCAGCATCATCTGATACGGCTTTCAAAACATCCAAACGATTGTCATTACGTACATCGTTCCATGCTGCCCATGCTCTATTTAGTGCTGCAGGGCCCAAATAGGATGGTTTCCAACCAACCATATCACAGGCTGAGTAGCAGACGGCACAGTTTATACATTCGATTGCAGCATTCGCAGCTGCCCGTTCTGGTTGGTCTGGGGAGATTGGGACAAGAGGGTCTTCTCTCTTAATTGCTGCCTCAAAGGTACCTCTTGCTGCATTCCATTTATCAAAAAATGGTTTAAGGTCGCTTGCTAAATCTTTGATTACAGGAAGATTTAAAAGGGGTTCTATTTTTAACCTTCCATCTTTTGCAACACGTGAGACGTGGGTGCGGCACGTCCAACGTGGCCGCCCATTAACAGTCATTGCGCATGATCCGCACATGCCTACTCGGCACGCAAACCTGTAAGATAAGCTCGGGTCAGCATTTCGCTGTATCCACGTCACTACATCGAGAACAGTCTGATTTTCTTGGGCGGGGGCTTCGAATTTTTCAAAGCCCCCTGTTTCATCACCTCGCCAAACTTGAACGTCTAGTGTTTTCATCACTCGGCAGCCTGGGTAAGCTTAACAGTATCTGGGTTGTCAAAGGCTTCTAGAAGACGGGTTTCTTCTGCTTTAGCAATGTCGAGGTTGCGTAGTTTGACGTGTCCATATCCTCTGATGTGTTCGGGGATGCTCAAAAGACCGATAGCAAACTGATAGTTTTCTTTTGTAAGTTCGGCTGTAATCTTATCAATTAGCTGTGAATACTGGCTGATCAAAGCCCTTTCGCGCTTGCGCTCTTCTGTGCGACCAAAGATATCTAGCTTAGTACCACGCAAGGCTTTCAGCTTGGCGAGCCTCCGGAACCACTTTTCCATAGATGGGCCAAATTCTTTTTTGATTGGCTCTCCAGATACAGGATCAATCTTAGACATGAGAGGTGGTGCAAGATTAAAGCGCAGCTCAAAATTACCTTCGAATTGAGCCTCTAAGCGCTCCCGGAATTTTGGATCAGAATAGAGACGCGCAACCTCATATTCATCTTTATAAGCCATAAGCTTATACCCGTACCGGGCTGCAGCCATTGCCAAAGATGTTTTACCAGGCGCTACTGCCTGCTCAGCTTCAGATACCTTATTAACGAGTGACTTATATTTTTTGGCATAGCGTGCGTTTTGATATGCGGTAAGTTCCGACATACGGTCCGCGATGGTTTCTTCTAGATTTAAGGGTTTTTTGATTTCTCGTTTTGGCCCAGCCGCGGCCTCAACTTTGGATAGGTCGTAGGCTGCCATACGCCCCCAATGGAAGGAACGCGTATTCATTTCGATACCTACACCATTGAGTTCAATTGCTTTTAAGATCGCATCGAGTGCAAGAGGAATAAGTCCTTTTTGCCATGCATATCCAGTCATAAATAGGTTGGTTGCAATTGAATCGCCCATAAGCTTCGTTGCTAGGTCAGTCCCATCAAGAAAGAAGGCGGAGTTTGGCCCTACGCCACCTTCAATTCGGTTTTTCAATTCATCAGTTGGAAATTGAAAATCTGGATCTCTGGTGAAGTCTCCAGTGAATTGCCGATATGTGTTAATTACAGCTTTGGACTGGCCTCGTTCTAGCTTTGAAATGCTGTCGGGTTGAGCGGCAGTTACAATATCGCACCCAAGAAGCAAATCTGCTCCGCCCAGTGCTATGCGCGTTGCATGCAGATCATCAGCTTTTTGAGCAATTCGAAGATGAGACCAGACAGCTCCACCTTTTTGCGCCAACCCAGCCATGTCGAGAACTGTAGCAGCTTTACCTTCCAGATGAGCAGCCATTGCTAATACAGCGTTCACTGTCACAACGCCTGTACCACCTATACCGGTTAATAGGACACCGTAGGGCTTTTCTAGGGTTGGGAGATCAGGAACGGGTAAGATGCGTTGCGGATCTTCAGCAACGGGTGGTGACTTTCTTGGCTCTCCATTCAGCACAGTAACGAAGGAAGGACAGAATCCCTGCATACAAGAATAGTCTTTATTGCAAGCTGACTGATCAATGCGTCGCTTACGTCCATATTCAGTCTCGATTGGAGCTACTGAGACGCAATTTGATTTTACTCCACAATCACCACAGCCTTCGCAAACGCGCTCATTGATGAATGCCCGCTTTGGAGGATTGGGGAATGTTCCACGTTTACGGCGACGACGTTTTTCAGCAGCACAGGTTTGATCATAAATTAAAACACTTAACCCCAGGGTTTCGCGTAATTCCCGCTGTACCTTCATCAACTCTTGACGGTGATGAATTGTTACGCCGGGAGCGAAGCCAAAATCACTGGGGTATTTGTCGGGTTCGTCTGTTACCACGACTATACGCTTCGCCCCCTCGGCATGAACCTGTCGACTGATTTCTGCAACAGTTAAAGTGCCGTCATGAGGCTGACCGCCTGTCATTGCGACAGCGTCGTTATATAGGATCTTGTAAGTGATATTTACGCCAGCAGCAGCAGCCTGCCGGATAGCTAGCAAGCCAGAATGATTGTAGGTCCCGTCACCTATGTTTTGGAAAATGTGCTTTGTTTCAACAAATGGAGCTTGCCCAACCCAGTTGGCACCCTCTGCACCCATATGGGTGAAGCCAGAAGTGTCTCTGTCCATCCATAACGCCATATAATGGCAGCCTATTCCCGCACCAGCACGACTACCTTCTGGCACTTTTGTAGATGTGTTGTGGGGACAACCAGAACAGAAGTATGGCGTTCTACTCATAGAGGGTGGTTGGTTGCCAGATGCTGAGGCATCCAGTCTGTCGTATCGTGCAAGAGCGTCATCAATACGACGTTGACCTTGCTCGTCTATGCCAGAAATTTTAAGTCTATCAGCAAGTGCACGGGCTATAATCCCTGGCGTAAGTTCGCCATAAGCAGGAAATAACTCATTTCCAGATTCATCCTGCTTGCCAATTATTACTGGGCGTCGGTCAGCGCTAATTCCATAGAGAGCTTCCTTAAGTTGAGGCTCAATTAATCCTCGTTTTTCTTCAACAACCATGACGAGGTCTAAACCTTCACAAAACGCCTGCGCTCCCTCAGTCTCCAGCGGCCATGGCATCGCGACCTTATAAAGAGAGATGCCGAGACGTGCAGCCTCTGCCTCGGTTAGTCCAAGTTCATCAAAAGCTTGCCGGACATCAAGATATGACTTCCCAACAGTCACTACGCCAATTCGCCTTTCAGGACCCCCTATAACAACACGGTCCAGTCGATTTTCGCGTGCATAGGCCTTAGCAGCAGGAAGCTTATATCGATGCAGAATTTCCTCGAGCATCAAAAATTCAGTGACTATTTGACGATTATTAAGCCCGCCTTCTGGCATTTCAAAATGGGGTAGGGATGGACGAACACGCTCTGGATCAAGATCAACAACTGCTGATGAGTCTACTGTTTCACCAATTGCTTTAAAGCCGGCCCACAGTCCGCTGAAGCGAGACATTGCAAAGCCATGAAGACCATAGTCCAAAAATTCTTGGACCCCTGCAGGTGAAAATATTGGAATTAACGCATCGACAAAAGCAAATTCGCTTTGATGGGCAACAGTTGATGACTTGGCCATATGATCATCGCCGGCAAGTGCGATAACACCACCATGTCGCGCGGACCCGGCTTGATTTGCATGCTTGAATACATCGCCTGACCGATCAACTCCCGGACCTTTTCCGTACCATATACCAAACACTCCATCGTATTTTGCTTCACCAGAGTGTTCTATTTGCTGGGCACCCCATACGGCAGTAGCTGCTAAATCTTCATTTATGCCGGGTCGGAATGTTATGTGATGAGCAGCTAGGTGTTTACGAGCTGACCAGAGTTGCTGGTCATACGCACCGAGTGGAGAACCTCTATATCCAGAAATGTAGCCTGCAGTATTTAAGCCGGCAGCGAGGTCACGCTGCCTCTGTATCATTGGTAAACGCACCAGAGCCTGTGTGCCTGTCATAAAAGCACTGCCG
>VMCJ01000049.1 GCA_008081395.1 Rhodospirillales bacterium
GAATATGAACGATGTTTTGAAATACGTTCAAATTCCTAGGAAAGAATAAATTTTGGAATTCTCTGTACTTAAATTTTTCTACCAGCATCTCTCAAATTGTCGATAAAGTGAAAAGTGCAGCGCAGTCGTACAGACAATGTGTTATTGGAAAAACTTCGATTTTTGTGCGAAATAATTAATCATTTGATAGGCGGATTCTTGACTATGACCACCACCCAAGAAGAAACATCAGCTGCGTTTGCTTTGATGAAAAAGCGTGTTGCTAGGCTTGATGATACCGGCATGGATCTTCTCTTCCATGACGCGAGAACGTGTTATGGATGGCTCAATAAGCGGGTGCCAGAAGTTCTTTTACACAGGCTTGTGGAGCTCACACTTTTACCACCTACCAGCGCTAATTCATCGCCGGCACGGTTTGTGTTTATTTCAACACCAGAAGGAAAAGAAAAGTTAAGGCCCTGCTTGTCCTCTGGGAATATTGATAAATCCATGGCCGCTCCAGTAACAGCAATTGTGGCTTATGATCCTGAATTTTGGCGTCAAATGGATAGGCTCTTTCCTCATGGCGATATGAAAACCATGTTTGAACAAAGCCCCACCATGGCCGAACAGGCGAGCTTTCGTAATGGCTCGATGATGGGAGCTTATATGATAATGGCTGCACGCTCGCTTGGACTAGATTGCGGGCCTATGTCAGGCTTCGATGCAGAGAAAGTTAACGAGACTTTCCTGTCAGGAACCTCTTACAAATCCAATTTTCTTTGCAATATTGGTTATGGAGACCCTGCAACTGTAAAGGTGCGTGGACCAAAATTTGCATTCTCTGAAATAGCTTCCATTGCATGAGGATTACTTATGCCTGATACCCCGATAATACTTCAAACAATGGCGATGCCTCCTCGGATAAGCGAAAGGCTTGGAAGTCGTTACAATATTATTCGACTCTGGGAAGCTGAGAACCAAGAAGCACTTATTGCCTCACAAGGTGATGCCGTTCGGGCGGTATTAACCATGGGTCATGGTAAGGTTAATGCAGAGATGATTGATGCCTTAACCAACCTTGAAGTAGTCTCCGTTATGGGGGTTGGTTATGATGGTGTCGATGTAAAACACGCTGCTAGTAAAGGTATTCAAACAACAAATACACCAGGCGTATTGAGTGCTGAGGTTGCGAACTTAGCTATTGGACTCGTCCTTTCTGTTACACGGGAAATTCCAAAGGCAGATGCATACGTGCGAGATGGTCGTTGGTTGAAGGCAGATCTTGGCCTGAATCGAACAATTGTGGATCGACCTATTGGGGTAGTTGCGCTAGGGGGTATTGGTTTAGCAGTTGCTGATAGGCTAGCAGCTTTGGGTGCTAAAGTAACATGGACTGGTCCCCGCAGAAAGCCAGATGCACCTTATCCTTTTGAACCCGATATTATTCGCTTAGCTTCCCAATCTGATGGTCTTGTACTTTGTTGCCCAGGAGGAGCAGCCACTAGGCATCTGGTTAACAAGGAAGTGCTAGACGCGTTGGGTTCGGATGGATGGATTGTCAATGTTGCCCGTGGTTCCGTTATTGACGAACAGGCCTTAGTCGAAGCTTTGATGGCAAAGCGCATTTGGGGTGCAGGTCTTGATGTTTTTGAAGCTGAGCCAAGGGTCCCAACTGCCTTATTTGATTTGGATAATGTTGTTCTCCAACCGCACCAGGCGAGCGCCACCGTGGCAACACGAAACGCAATGGCTGACTTGGCGGTAGAAAATCTTGATCTACATTTCGCTGGAAAACCGCTTAAGACACCGATTAAACTTTGACTTATTTTCGTTGATAACAGGCTGTTAAGTTTCACAGGTAAGTAAAAAAATCTTTGAAACTTTTATTTGGTGGTGGGTTTCTAGAGCCGCTAGTCAAGTTAAAGTCTCCAAGACTTCTTGATTAATTAGTTATAACTCCCTTGTTATTTTCTCTCCAAAAAGCCAGGGAAATAGGAGAAACATCATGTCAACACTGGATGGTTTGAAAACGTTAGTTACAGGAGCCGGTGGTGGAATTGGAGCGGCGTGCGCCAAAGCTCTAGCTGCTGCGGGTGCTGATGTTGCTGTCGTGGATATAGACAAAGAGGCCGCAGAAAACGTGGCAGAGGGCTGCTCAAAATTTGGAGTTAACGCCATTTCGATTTCTGCTGATTGTGGTGACCTTGGGGCTATTGATTCAATGGTCTCTAAAGCACTGGCAGAAATGGGCCGCTTAGATGTTATTGTTAATAATGCAGGTGTTACGCGTCATGCCCATATTATGGACCTTGATGAACAGGATTGGGACCGAATGTTTCGGGTAAATGCGAAGGGCGTTTTTTTCTGCATGCAGCGGGCAGCTAAGGCAATGATCGCACAAGGTAGTGGTCGTATAATTAATATCGCTTCAATAGCAGGTCGAGGATATTACGGTACTTCGAACTGCGCATATGCTGGAACCAAGGGTGCAGTTCTAGCTATGACATACGTTGCTGCTCATCAACTTGGCCCAAATAACATTAACGTAAATGCTATTTGCCCAGGGGTCACCTACACATCTATCGTAGAAGGTTTGCTGTCAGCGCGCTCTACGGAGAGAGGTATTACAATTGAAGAGCTAAAAGCTGAGGTTGGAAAAAGTATTCCAATTCAACGTGGAAATGATCCTGAAGATATTGCGGCTATGGCAGTATTCTTGGCTGGGCCTGGCGCTCGTAATATTACTGGGCAGGGCTTCAATGTTGATGGTGGGCTGATCAACAGCTAATTAGTCAAAAAAATCTAACACTGATAAAGCCAAGGTAGAAGATGCAACAACCATGAGCATGATTACCGCTGCCCGATGGAAGTGCACTTTTCCCCTACCATCAAAGTATCGATTGCCAACCCAAGCAGCAACCAGGTGTGGTGGCACTAGGATTGCGGCTAACATAAGAGTTTGTGGTTGAAAAAGGCCAAGCGCCCAAAGCGGCATAATATTGGATGCTGTGAGAACTGCAGCTGCAGCTAGAATATTGCCGCGCTGTGCATAGACGTCACCTGGTCTCGACAAAGCCGCTGCTACCGCAGGAGGGCCTCCTACGCTTGCAAGCCCCTGCAAAAATCCAGAAATCAATCCAACACCTATCATAATCGTGGTTCTTGGTGACCGCCTGAAGCGCCACCCTCGAAATAGTGCGAACGCCATCATTAATATTATCAATGAGATAATAATTTTTAATACCTTTGGATCTCCCTCAGAAAGTGTCCAAACACCAAGAGGAGCTGCGAAAAGTGCTGTAAGCCCCAGAGGAAGGACAAAGGCTCGTTCCCCGTATTTAATTGTTGGTGGTAATAACTGGATGACAGCAGGTACCGCCGAGAGAAATGCAATTGGCACTGCCACTGTTGGTGAGAAAACCAAGCTTAGTATTGGTGTCATAACTAGAGCGGCGCCAAATCCTATAAAGCCGCGAAGGAATCCAGCTACCAGCGAGGCAATGCACGCCATCACCAGGCCATCGATGCCGGCAATGTGGATGATTTGGAATAATGGTTCCGTCATTAATAAGAGATTAAGAGTAATACTCTGTTAATCATAGGCATTTTGCCTTAACTGTCGTTTATGAACGCCATTTATATCGATGCTGACGCGTGTCCGGTTAAAGATGAAACATACCGGGTTGCTGAGCGACATAGCCTGAGGGTTTATGTTGTTTCAAACGGAGGTATTAGACCCAACCCCAACCCTTTAATTGAAACTATAATCGTTGCTGAAGGAGCTGATGCAGCTGATATGTGGATTGCTGATCGAGTAGGGCCTGGGGATATTTGTGTAACTGGCGACATTCCTTTAGCAGCAAAAGTCCTTGCAGCTGGTGCCGCAGCAATACGGCATAATGGTGATTTATTTACCACCCAGAACATTGGGCAACAATTAGGTATGCGTGACTTGATGGCTGATATCAGAGCGGCCAATCCATTAGGCTCGTCAGGCGGAGGCCGGCCTTTCTCTAAGGCAGACCGTTCTCAATTTCTTAATTCTCTTGAGCAAATTGTAAGGAAGTTGAAAAAGGCTTAATCCGTATCGCACCCCTTACAGCCTATTCTCCGCTTCGCTTTCATATCACGCATCGTCATTGTAAGACCATCAAAAAGGAGCAGTCGGCCAGAAAGGCTATCTCCTATACCCAGTATTTCCTTCACTACTTCAGTTGCCTGCATGGTGCCTAATATACCTGCAACTGAACCAAGCACGCCTGCTTCCGAGCAAGACGGAACCGCGCCTGGCGGTGGTGGTTCTGGAAAAAGGCAGCGGTAGCAGGGACCTCCAGGTTTAACTGTTGTTAGTTGCCCATCGAAACGAAGTAAGGCAGCCGTGACAAGAATTTTTTCCAGGCGCACTGAAGCATCATTAATTAGATAGCGCGTATCAAAATTATCTGTTCCATCTGCAACAATATCATAGTCAGCGAATATGGCATCGATGTTGCTTTCAGTTAATCTTTCTGCGATCACGTCGACCTGAATTTCAGGATTAATTTCTTGAGCCGACATGGTAGCACTTTTAGCTTTATTTATCCCTATGCGGCCTGTGGTGTGCGCCACCTGGCGCTGCAGGTTTGAAAGCTCAACATCATCATTGTCGATGATTCCAATACGGCCTATACCGGCGGAGGCGAGATAGAGGATCATTGGTGCGCCAAGGCCTCCTGCACCAACGATTAGCACTTTTGAGGCCATAAGCTTAGCTTGGCCTAAAGCTCCAACCTCCGGCAGTAGGATGTGCCGTGAGTAGCGTTCAAGCTGAGAATCATTGAGGTCGAGTTTCATTACTCGCTGCCAGTGGAGCCAAAGCCTCCGGTGCCCCTGGATGTTTCGTCTAAGCCTTCAACCAAAGTGAATGTCGCTTGCGGAGCAGGTGCGATAACCATTTGTGCAATACGCATTCCTCGTTCGACTAAAAATACCTCTGTGCCCAAGTTCAAGAGGATCACGCCTACTTCACCACGATAGTCAGCATCGATCGTGCCTGGTGTATTCGGGAGAGTAATTCCATTTTTCAGAGCTAAGCCTGAACGGGGTCTAACTTGCGCCTCATATCCCTCGGGGAGTGCCATCGAGAAGCCGCACGGAATAAGAGCGCGAGTACCTGGCGATAGTTCTACAGCTTCAGTATTAGCAGCGTAAAGATCAGCGCCTGCGGAACCGGAAGTTGCGTATGTTGGAATGCTTATACCGTGAGAAAGAAGATTAATCTTTACATCAATCATTTTGCTTTGGTCTCATTTGACAAGAAGAATTCTGCGATACGTTGTGCTAGGCGATTTGCAGCTGCCTGTTTATCGAGCTTCTCCCAATTTTCCACCCCTGATTTAGTCACAAGATGCAGTGTGTTGACGTCACCATCAAAAACGCCTGCTTCGCGTGATACATCATTAGCCAAAATCCAGTCACAGGCCTTTTTCTGGAGTTTGGCTTTCGCGTTTTCAATTAGGCTTTCAGTTTCCGCTGCAAAACCAACAACTAGGGAAGGGCGATAGGTCTTAGAATTTGAAAATGATTTAAGAATATCAGGGTTTTCAGAGAAAGAGAGAGTTGGCAGCG
>VMCJ01000157.1 GCA_008081395.1 Rhodospirillales bacterium
CGTCGATTTAAAAAACCCAGAAGGTGTTGAGACAGTTTTAAAGCTGTGTGAAGGAGCTGATATACTAATTGAAGGCTTTCGCCCTGGCGTCTTGGAACGACTAGGTCTCGGGCCTGAAATGCTACATAGCCGCAACCCCAAGTTGATTGTTGGTAGAATGACAGGTTGGGGGCAAACGGGTCCCATCGCTCACACCGCTGGACATGACATCAATTACATTTCCTTGTCTGGAGCGTTGTCTTGTATTGGTCCCGTCGATGGTGCGCCTACTCCCCCTCTAAATCTTGTTGGCGACTTTGGAGGGGGGTCTTTGTACCTCGCGATGGGTGTCCTTGCGGCTTACATTTCGGCCCAAAAGACAGGTAAAGGCCAAGTGGTCGATACATCTATGGTGGAGGGCTCAGCTTCTCTTTTGGCGGCTATGTTTGGCGCTCTCGCAGCAGGAACATGGAAAGAAGATAAACGTGGTTATAACCGTCTTGATGGTGGTGCGCATTATTATGGGGTGTTTGAAACCAAGGATGGGCGACACATTTCGATCGGATCAATTGAACCTCAATTCTATGCACTGCTGCAAGAAAAGACGGGCTTATCAAACAGTGACCTTTACCCTCAAGGCGACCGAGATCATTGGCCAGATAATCGCGCAAAACTCGCAGAAGTGTTCAAAACCAAAACTAGGGAAGAGTGGGTTGAGCTCATGGAAGACTCGGATGTCTGTTTTGGTTCTGTCCTGACAATGTCCGAGGCAATGGAACATCATCACAATGTTGCTCGCGAAAGCTTCGTTGAAATAGATGGATACAAACAACCAGCCCCGGCTCCTCGCTTCTCGGAGACACCAACAAAAGTTACGATGGGTGCATCGTCGGCAGGACAGCACACTCGTGATACTCTTAAAGCATGGGGTTTTTCCTCTGAAGAAATCGCCCACCTAGAAGGCTCTGGCGCAGTTAAGCAGGCTTAATTTTGGTAAACGAACGCTACTCATTTCTGGCTCTAGCAAAGCATGCATTAACGGGTCACAAAAATTGGCAGCCTGCGATCAGGCATCCTGAGCCAAAGGACAAATATGATGTCATTGTTGTAGGCGGGGGTGGGCATGGACTTGCTACTGCTTACTACTTGGCCAAGTTGCATGGGATCAACAAAGTAGCGTTACTAGAGCGCGGCTGGATTGGAGGAGGAAATACTGGTCGAAACACGACAATAGTTCGTTCCAATTACCTGTTGGAAGAAAATGCAAATTTCTATGAGCATTCTCTGAAGCTCTGGGAAGGACTCTCTAGCGACTTAAACTTTAATGTGATGTTCAGCCAGCGAAGTGTGATTAATACCTGTCATACTCCCGCTGAACTTGAGTCCACTATGCGTCGCTACAACGCTATGCGTTTGAACGGCATCGATGCAGAGTTTTTAACAGCCGATGAATTAAAACGGCGTGTGCCTTCAATCAATCTTGGGCAAGACGGTTCTTTGAGATGGCCAATTTTAGCGGCGCTGTCCCAACCGCGTGGAGGTGTTGCCCGGCATGACGCGGTTGCTTGGGGGTTTGCGCGTGGAGCCGATGCCTTGGGCGTCGATATTATCCAGAATTGTGAAGTCACAGGGTTTAAGCGGGCTGTTGATGGCCGCATTACTGGCGTGGAAACAAATAGGGGACCTATTTCTGCTTCAAAGGTCGGCGTGGCGGTTGCTGGACACTCTGGACAAGTTATGGCGATGGCTGATGTGAGGTTGCCAATCGAAAGTCATTTGTTGCAGGCGTTTGTCTCAGAGCCGGTTAAGCCATTTCTTGATGTCGTTGTTTCAACCGGAGCCCTTCACTTTTACATTTCACAAACTGATAAAGGTGAAGTTCTGCTTGGGGGCGGGCTAGATGGATATAATTCTTATGGGCAACGCGGAACGATACCAAACATTCAAGAAGTGACCTCAGCAGCAACGGAAATGTTCCCTAACATCAGCCGCCTTAAATGGATGAGGCAATGGGCGGGGGTCATGGATATGACAATGGATGGCAGCCCAATTATTGGTAAAACCCCTGTACCGGGTCTCTTTTTTGATGGTGGATGGTGCTACGGGGGCTTTAAGGCCATACCTGGGTCTGGATGGTGTTTTGCTCATACAATCGCTACCGGTGAACCTCACTCTTTAAATGCTTCATTCACTCTCGAACGTTTCGGTCGTTCAGCCGTTATTGATGAAAAGGGTGCAGGCCCATTTCCAAAGGCGCATTAGTCATGCTGTTGATCCCTTGTCCCCATTGTGGCCCGCGGCCTGAGACAGAATTTGTTTATGGTGGTGATGCGCGTGTGAAACGCCCTGATCCATCGAATTCCTCAGATGAGCAATGGGCGGCCTATATCTATGAACGAGAAAACCCCAAAGGCCAGCATCAGGAGCTATGGTTGCACAGTGCCGGGTGTCATCTTTGGTTAATCATAGAAAGAGATACAGTTACGCACGCCATTGGATCTGTCAGAGCTGCTCGTGAGGATCAGCAATGAAGGTTTCTCAACCAAATCGAACTTCCAAAGGCGGTCGTTTAATAGATCGAGGTAAGACGTGCGAATTTCAGTTTGATAAGAGGACTATTCTCTTTCACCCGGGCGATAGCATCGCCTCTGCTCTTCTTGCTTCAGGCCGACCCATAATAGGGCGAAGTTTTAAACTTCATCGTCCACGAGGTGTTTATGCTCTAGGTACAGACGAGCCAAACGCTCTTGTAACCACGGGCTTTGGTCCTTCACTGACCCCAAATCAGCGTGCCACTGTAACTCTAGTGGAAGAGGGAATGAGTGTTTCTGGGCAAAATGCCTGGCCAAATGTTCAAAATGATCTTTTTGGGTTGCTTGATCGTGCACGATCTCTCCTGCCAGCCGGGTTTTATTATAAAACTTTTATGTGGCCCCCTTCACAATGGCTTCGGTATGAAGGCCAGATTCGAAAAATGGCTGGTCTGGGGCCACCACCAGTAGAGGCAGACTCGGCGAGATATGCTCACCGAAATGTACATACAGATGTTCTGATAGCTGGCGCTGGCCCCGCTGGCTTATCGGCTGCTCTTGCAGCAGGAGAGGCTGGGCAAGACGTCATTTTAGCATCATGTAGTCAAGCGCTCGGTGGTGGACTTTTAAATCATCAAAACGCTGTTACGGACAAATGGCTAGCTGAAATAACCAAAAAACTCGAAGCTCTTCCCAATGTCCAAATCATGAAGATGACCACAGTTGTGGGTGTCTATGAACACAATTTATTTACGCTTTCAGAGCGCGTTGCCATGCGGGATGGAAGAATAGAGGGCCAACCCGAAGAGCGATTTTGGCAAGTTAGATCTGGGCGATTTATTATCGCCGCAGGTGGAATCGAACGGCCTCTTTTATTTGGTGATAATGACCGTCCAGGAGTGATGCTGGCCGGCGCTGCAAGTGGGTATATCTGGCGTTATGGGGTAATGGTCGGTAAGTCCCCTGTCATCACGGGTGCTGATGATCGAATATATGCAATCGCAAGAGATTTTTTGGATGCCGGGGCAAATGTTCGAGCTGTCGTAGATTTACGTGAAGAACCTGGTGCGATGGCTGATTTGTTAGCAGCAGAGGGAGTTAGGGTAGAGCGAGGAGCCATTGTGGCGCGGGCTCATGGTCGCCGAAGGGTGAATGCGGCTGAGGTATGGCGCTACTCAAAGTCTGGCGCTAATAAGCTCGAACTAATATCAACGGACGCTATTTTAACATCTGGCGGATATGGCCCAGCTTTACAGCTCCATGCGCAAGCGCGCGGGAAACTTAATTGGAATGCAGGATTGAATGCCTTTGTTCCAGTGGATAATTCAGACGGTCATATATCGATCGGCGGTGCTCGTGGTTCTTTTGATTTTGATACAGCAATTTCTGAAGGACTTAGCGCTGGACGAAATGAGATACTGCCAGCTCCTGTCCTAAGCGACGCCACGAATGTACCCGCACCGTGGGATTTGCCAAAGCTTTCAAAAGGCACACGATTTGTTGATTTTCAGAACGATGTTGCGGACAAAGATATTGAGCTTGCTGCTCGAGAGGGATATCGCTCGATCGAACATGTGAAACGGTATACTACGCTAGGCATGGGAACAGATCAGGGTAGAGCTGCTGGTCCTATTGGCCTCGCCTTGCTCGCTGCGGCTACTGGTCAAGAAATAGCAGATACGGGAGTTACCACATTTCGTCCCCCAACGACGCCTGTTACCTTTGGTGCTGTAGCGGGTGCAACAATGGGAGAGGTGGGGCACGCCATTCGGCGTACAGCGGCTGATAAATTTCATGAAGCTCAAGGTGCATCATTCATTGATGCGGGGCTCTGGCGGCGACCAAGGTTTTATAAGGCCAACGGAGCAACTGTTGGTGAAGCATATCGAACTGAGGCGGCGTCAGTTCGTGAATCGGGAGGCATAATAGATGTTTCAACGCTCGGAAAAATTGACGTCCAGGGACCAGACGCAGGAATATTTTTAGATAAGCTTTATACAAACCGGATGTCGAGCCTGCGGCTGGGGCGCGGACGTTATGGTCTAATGCTTCGCGAAGATGGTCGTATTTTTGATGATGGAGTGGTTTTTAGAATTGGTGAAAACCGCTTTCATCTTAGCTGCACCACGGGTGGAGCAAGTGCTGTGTTTCAGCATATTGAACATGCGCTTCAGGTTCTGTGGCCTGGTCTAGAAGTATATGTAACCCCTGTAACAGAAGAATGGTTCGCTGTTGCTGTTTCAGGGCCTCTCGCACGTGATTTGCTTGCCAACCTTTTGCCAGATCTTGATGTCACTAACGCTACACTTCCACTAATGGGTATGGTGGAAACAACTCTGTTTAATCGAAGATTGCGCGTCATGCGGATAAGCTATTCAGGAGAACTATCTTACGAAATTAATATAAGTGCCGATTGGGGTGCTGCTCTTTGGCAGCGGTTATGTGAGCTTTCGTCCAAACTAGGAATGATTACCTACGGAACCGAAGCCATGGGAGCCTTGAGGATTGAAAAAGGACATATCACGCATGCTGAAGCTGACGGTCGTACTATCCCGGATGATGTTGGACTTGGAGGCTTAGTTGATAAGAAAAAAGATGCAATTGGAATAAGGTCTCTAAGCCTCCCGTTTTTCTCGGAAGCAGGTAGAAAACAGCTTGTCGGTCTTGTTGTTGGTGACCAAAAAGCCAGCGTACCAATAGGTGGTCAAATCATAGCTAAAGATGCAGGCTCAGCATCTCAGCCTTCGATAGGTCATGTGACTTCTTGGGCATATTCGTCAGAGTTAGAGCGCACAATAGCATTGGCGTTAATAAAAAATGGTCACAGTATGGTTGGGGAGAAAGTCTTCATCGTCTCACCTGTGATGGAGGAAAGCGTTGAAGCAAAAGTGGTAGATCCCGTCTTCATTGATAAAGAGGGAACAAGAATTCGTGCCTGACTCCGTGCGAGACCAAATGGTGACTGGCCTTGGGTTAGAAAAACCTGAGGGAGGGCTTGTTGCTTACGCTGCTCCACC
>VMCJ01000084.1 GCA_008081395.1 Rhodospirillales bacterium
GGATGGGGCGCTCGCAATTCCATACCAAGCGAAGTCATCACGCGATCGTCGCGATAATAACACTGTACAACGATGTTCCCAAATTTCCCCGCAGCTACCGGATGGTTTGAACGAAATGCCTCAACAACAGATAAACGTTCAGTTAGGTTCAGATGAGAAAATGGTGCACCAAAATTTTCGGCTAAGTTTTCAACTTCGTTTAGATATTTTGAAATATCTGGCATCTGCCTTTCGGCGTCATTTTCTATCTCAGCTACAATAGCTGGGTCACCCGCTCCTGGAACATTAAATTTCTTGCTATCAGGAATGACCGCATTAGCGAGGGCAGCTAGAGTTTCACGCTCTTTATCGGATAAGGCCAAGTTAGACATCGTCACATCTCAATCAAACAGGTTTGCAAGTCGACTTTTCATCTGATCTGCAACGTAGAGCGCCAATGCTTGAATGGTATTGGTGGGATTTACTCCAGCACTCGTTACAAAAATACTGCCGTCAACAATAAAAAGATTTTTAACATCGTGGGCTCGCCCCCACTCATTAACTACTGAGTTAGCCGGATCCTTACCCATACGAGCAGTTCCCATCAAATGCCAACCACCATATGGAATTGGTGCCTCGGAATAGACTTCGTATGCACCCGCAGCCTTCAAAATTTCAGTCGAGCGGGCTATGCCATGATCAAGCATATTTCGGCTGTTATCGCTTAAAGTGTAGTCAATCTTTGGAGCCGGAATTCCATCGCTGTCTTTAAGATGTTCATCGAGAGTGACACGATTATGCGCTTCAGGAAGGTCCTCGCACACGGCTACCATTCCCGTCGTACGTTTAAATAAGCGACGGAAGGCGTCGTGATGATCCTCTCCCCACGGCACCATTCCTAAACGCAGTGCAGTATGAGCTGTTCTAACAGGCGGCATCCCTCGCTGAATTTCAAGGGTATACCCCCGAACATACCCTCTGCTTTGGTCTGTTTCATAAAATTCCTGGCTACGTATTAGCTTGTGAGGCCCCGCAAACCCATCCTGCTCATCTTCAAATACCCCACAGGTCCAAGAATAGGGGTGGAACATAAGATTACGACCAACTTGGTCACTAGAATTCGCTAGCCCGTTGGGAAAGAGTGAAGACTTCGAGTTAAGAAGAAGTCTGGGTGTACCTATCCCATTACAAGCCATGATAACGACATGAGCTTTGATTTCCTGCTCCTTACCATCGCCATCATAATAAATTGCTCCAGTTGCCATTCCATCGTTGCCAACAGTAATCTCTCGGACCCGGCACCTTGTTCTAAGCTCTACCCCCGCACGAAGTGCGTGTGGCCAATAAGTAACGTCTGAACTGCCCTTAGCTCCTTGGGCGCAACCAGCACCGCATGCTCCTAAATTTATGCAAGGAGCCCTTCCGTCATGCTCCTCAGTGATAATTGCCGTATCTGAAGGCCACCAGTGCCATCCTAGCGAATTAAACCCCTTTGCAAGGGTATCGCCGGCCAATCCTAAAGGTAATGCGGGCGTCCTTTCAGCGTTATCACGAGGATAAGCTGGATCGCCATTCATACCAGAAACGCCAGTTATTCGCTCATTCTCTGCGTAAAAAGGAGCGAGGGTTGCGTAGTCGATTGGCCAGTCGTCAGCAACACCATCTAAAGATTTCACTCGAAAGTCAGATGGATGAAAGCGAGGAAAATGGCCTGCATACAGGATAGTACCCCCTCCTACGCCATTAAAATTTGCTATTTTTATTGGTGAATTTTCCTCATTAATTGGATAATCCTGAGGCAACTTTCTGACATTAGGATTTGTGGCAAAATCATCCTGGGTTCTTGCTTCCCAAGCCCTGGTCGTACTTGGGTATGCGAGTGGGTTCATCAAAGGTCCCTGTTCAAGGCACACAATGCGCATTTTGGTCTCAGCGAGACTCCACGCCATAACTGCTCCGGATGCACCCGCACCAATTATTAAAACATCTGCCACGTCTTCGCGCATCTAACCCACACCTCGATTAACCACACGCAGAATGTTAACCCCACCGCTGTAACACCGCCAATACTCAATTTGTTTCTCTAAAACACAACTACTACACTAAGGCAGTGATATGGTTAGGAAGTTTTTGCATGACTAAGAAACGCATCGCTGTAATCGGCGCTGGTGCAGCTGGACTTTGTTCAGCAAAATACATGCGAGCTGCCGGCTTTGATGTAGATATTTACGAAATTGGCAGTCAAATCGGCGGTATGTGGACCTACCTAAACGACAATGATTTATCAAATGCTTACCGTACTTTGCATATAAATACATCGAAGAAGGTAACGGCCTTTCATGACTTTCCTTTTGGGGGTCATGTGCAGTCATTTCCTGATCATAATGATATGCATAATTATCTAAATGATTACGCTAACCACTTTGATTTAATAAAACTGATAAAATTTAACAGCCGAGTAACGTTGATAGAACCTCTCTTCGATCCTTTCAAAGATGAACTACCTAAATGGCGTGTCCAGACAAAAGATACTAGTGAGGAATATGATGCGGTTTTGGCTGCAACTGGTCATCTATCAGAACCGAGACATGTTGCCATGTTTCGTGATAAGTTCGGAGGCCAATATCTACACAGCTTTAACTACAAAAAACCTGAAGACTTTGTCGGTAAAAGAATTTGCGTCGTGGGTGTTGGCAACAGTGCGTGTGACATCGCTAGTGACGTTTGCGTGACGTCAGAAACTACAGTCTTAGTCGCACGATCAACACCAATTATCCTGCCAAAATTGATGTTTGGGCTCCCCTTCACGGACATTACTCGGAAGATCCAACAGCCCTGGATACCTGGTTGGCTGCGAAGACGTATAACTCGAACTCTTGCCTGGATTGCTCATGGCAGTCTTCCAAAACTTGGCTTTAAATTACCAGGAAAAGAGCGCCTTCACGTTACTTCTAATGGCACCATCGTTAATGATATTGCGTACCACCGGGTGCTTTTGAAGCAAGACATCACATCAATTGACGGCAAAAAAATAACTTTCAGCGATAATAGTTCACTGGAATGCGACAGCTTAATTGCCGCAACGGGGTATAAGGTGCATCTCCCTTACATGCCGGATGGGATAATCGTTGGGGATCCTGAAAATAATCGTCTAGATCTTTACAAAAGAGTTGTGCCACCTGATTGGCCAGGACTTTATATGATTGGTTTTTTCAACACCGATACGGCTCTTAATATGATTTTTGAGCACCAAGCGAAGTGGGTACGTGACATTGAATTAGGGCTGATTAAGCTACCCACTAAATTAGATATGCTCTCTGATATTCAAGCTAAATCCGATTGGGTTTCTTCACACTACAAGGGAACTCCTCGTCACGGACTTGAGGAGGAGCATGTACCATACCTCAGAGAGCTAAAGCGCGCCGGCACAAAAATGCGGTGAGAGATTTAAAGATCTGTAATTCAGCACCCTTTTAACAAGACGTAAGCCAAGAAATATTCTGGCATCGGCCATCTTTGAATTTTATGCCGAGAAATTAAAACTCAAAAACGACAGTCTATACTGTAAGTGGGGTACCAGTTGTCCGATGAAGGCTTCCAATCACGAGTGGATGGCTTGAATAAACCCACGGCGATTTTTATGTCCCTGAAAAACGATGGCGTCATACTTTTTGGCACTGGAATCCGAAACGCAATATCACTCGATTGACCAATATTATCGTCGTCTGTGGTGTTATAAATATTTGTAAGACTCCCAATGATATCAAAGTCATTAGAAAGTTTTATCGTGTAAAGGAATTGTGGAAAAATTAAGTCCGTTCTGGAATCTATGTGCCTTAGTCCCGTTGCAGTAGATAAATCTAGCCGATCGGTACTTAAAAAATTGTATTTCAATCCATAGTAAATTTGGTCAGTTCCATCTGCTCCATGCGAAACATAGCCATGGAAATCAAACTCATCATCAAGGCCGTATCCCCAGACAAGATAACTTTGCCCCTTTTCATCAAGGCTTTCAGGCCATTCATTCGATAAGTCGCCAGGGTTAATTGTTAGATCAAGATCTAATTTTCCCTTTCCCGCCGCAGTTCCATTGTCATACCCTCCCGATGCAAAGACATGAGATGCGAAAAACAATTGGGTCAAAAGAAATAAATTCAAGATTATTCTTATGAGCATTGAGACCAGCAGCTTTCTTTATTCCTGAGACACCCACAAAATTTCAAAAAACTAGGAAGAGAGACTTTCCGTCAAACGGTCTAAGCCCTTACCCAAGTCAAAAATCAGATCATCAATATTTTCAAGCCCAATGTGAATCCGCAACAGTTGCCCAGTCTCAGCCCAGGCAGTCGCTGTCCTATTACTTGATGGGTCAGCAGGTAAAATCAAACTTTCATAACCGCCCCAACTTGCCCCCATGCCATATAACTCAAGACCATCTAGGAATGCCGCGACAGCAGTGTCATTAACGGGTCCCTTCAACACCAAACCCATTAATCCAGAACCGCCCGTAAAATCTCGTTTCCAAAGCTCGTGGCCTGAGGATGTTGGATGTGGTGGATAGAGCACCCGATCAACTTCGGGCCGCGAAAGGAGCCAATCACACATAGCCAGAGCATTTTCTTGATGTTGCTTTAATCGCACTGCAAGTGTGCGCATCCCACGGGAACCTAAATAGACATCATCTGGAGATGCAAAAGTTCCCAGCCAACCGGCCATTGCTCGCAGGCTCTCTTCCATTTCGTCTGTGTATGAAACAGCACCAAGCATCGCATCAGAATGACCAACGATATATTTGGTTGCCGCATGAACTGAGATATCACAGCTATACTGGAAGGGACTAAAGAATAAAGGCGTGCCCCAGGTATTATCTATAATCACAACGGCACCACCAATCTTTGCCTCTTTAGCGACTGCGGGCACATCGGTGACTTCAAAGGTTTGTGAGCCTGGTGACTCCAGGTAGACAACAGAAGTATTGGAACGCATTAAGCTAGAAATTTGGCTTCCAATTGCCGGATCAAAAAACTCCGTCTCCACGCCCATGCGGGTCATAACATGATTGGCAAAATTCCTTGCCGGCCCATAAACGTTATCAGCCATCAAGACATGGTCGCCTTGCTTCACTTGACTCAGCAGAGCAACGGCAATCGCGTTCAGTCCAGAACTTGCAAGAAGGCACCCATGGGCGCCCTCAACGTCAGCGATCACATCCTCTAAAGTAAATGTAGTCGGCGTACCTCGTCTCCCATACCGAGGTTCCCTAGGTCCTTTTGGCCTTTTGTATTCAGCCATCGTTTCCTGGAGGATAGTAGACGCACGAAAAACAGGAGTATTTACAACGCCAAAATGCTCAAAGGGATGTCGTCCTGAATGCGTGAGCAGCGTCTCTGGGCGCTTTCCAGTTTTGTCTTTCATTGAAGCATCCTTTTTATTTGTCTATCGGCGTATCTTGACGCGAACCCCATTCACTCCATGAGCCGTCGTAAACTGCCAC
>VMCJ01000104.1 GCA_008081395.1 Rhodospirillales bacterium
TGGCCAAGTGCCAGTAAATGACTTCCTAATTGGGACCACCGCCTCGCAGCAATCTCGCTCACGCGCCTTTGGCTTCCGCTACATGGTTAGCTTTCTTGCATTCTCAGGAGCCCTACCTCTCATAGCCATCGTTCAATCCACTTGGGGCTTCGATGGATTATTTTATGTACTGATGTCTTGCGCCCTGGTTATCCTTTTAGGCAGTCGGGTGCTGCTTTCGAACCCATCACAGTCAGCAAAAGCTAACTCGTAAGTTTTTGATTTCCAAAGATCCATAACGCTTCAAAATTATCATTATTTCCTGCAGGCAGATCTTATTCGACTTCCGCCCAGAACATGAGCAAGACAGGTAAAAATGTTAATCAAAAGAGAAGACGCCAAATTTTGTTTTTGAAAACGATAGAAGGCGCTTGTTTTAATCAATCTTCGGCAAAAGTTCGTCCAGGCTCTTCTTCGCGTCGCCGTAGAACATGCGCGTGTTCTCTTTATAAAAAAGCGGGTTCTCAATGCCTGAGTATCCAGTGCCTTGGCCGCGCTTTGAGACAAAAACCTGTTTGGCTTTCCACACCTCTAGCACTGGCATTCCTGCGATAGGACTATTGGGGTCCTCCTGAGCGGCTGGGTTCACGATGTCATTAGACCCAATAACAATGATTACGTCTGTTTGAGGAAAATCATCATTGATCTCGTCCATTTCTAGGACGATGTCGTAGGGGACCTTAGCTTCGGCAAGAAGCACATTCATGTGACCGGGCAGCCGGCCTGCAACAGGGTGAATGCCAAAACGAACAGTTTTTCCCTTGGACCGCAATCGCTGAGTAAGTTCTGCAACCGTCTGCTGGGCCTGAGCAACCGCCATGCCGTACCCGGGAACAATAATGACTGTATCTGCATCATTAAGTGCCGCGGCAACTCCATCAGCATCAATCGCGATCATCTCTCCATCAACTTCCATAGCGGGACCACTAGTTGTGCCAAAGCCGCCAAGGATTACTGAAAGGAACTTTCGGTTCATCGCCACGCACATGATGTAAGAGAGAATTGCTCCTGAGGAACCAACTAGAGCGCCCGTAACAATTAGGAGATCGTTTCCTAATAGGAAGCCTGTGGCCGCAGCCGCCCAACCTGAATAACTGTTCAGCATTGATACGACGACGGGCATGTCTCCACCGCCAATGGCCATCACTAAATGGGCACCAATCACGAGAGCGATCAGCGTCATGAGATAGAGTGTCCAGGACCCTGCGCCCTGAATGTAGAGGATCATCAGCACCAAGGACGCGAGGACCATGGATATATTCCATAGGTGGCGGGCTGGAAGTATCAGTGCCTTGCCGTCAATTCGTCCTGAAAGTTTTCCGTAAGCAATGATTGAGCCAGTAAAGGTGATTGCGCCTATGAAAACTCCCAGAAAAATTTCAACTTCGTGGATGATTTGCTCGGCGTAGGAGGGAAAGTCATGCGCCGTCATGTCGGAATTGAGGCCAATAAAAACTGCAGCAAGACCGACAAAACTATGCAGAGCCGCTACAAGCTCTGGCATGCCCGTCATTTCAACACGCTGAGCAACAATCACGCCAATAACTGCGCCTATACCTACAGTAAGTATCAGTACTGCATCGATGGTCACGCCGGGCCCAAAAATTGTCGCAATGAAGGCTATCGCCATTCCAATGATGCCGAACCAAACGGCTCTCTTTGCACTTTCTTGGTTTTTCAAGCCGCCCAGGGCGAGGATGAACAAGACAGTGGCGGCGATGTAGGCGGCAGTTTGGAATTCATAGGACATTTTTTACTGCGCCCAATTAAGATTTCTGGAACATTTGCAACATTCGTCGGGTCACCATAAAGCCCCCTACGATATTGATTGTAGCAATCAACACTGAAATGCCCGCTAGAATTGTTACAATCGGAAGGCTGGCCTCAAGCTGCAAAAGAGCGCCAATAATAATGATACCTGAAATGGCATTGGTAATTGCCATCAGTGGCGTGTGCAGGGCGTGTGAGACACCCCAAATAACTTGGAACCCAACAAAGACAGACAGCACAAATACAATAAAATGCTGCATGAAGGCGGGTGGCGCAAAAAGACCAATAATGCCCATAAGTACAGCGCCAGCGACAAGAAGCATGACCTGCTGCCTGCCCTTCTTGGCCATGTTGGCAGCCTCGGCTGCCTTCTTCTCCTCGGCCGTTTGTTCTTTTGGCTTTTCTTTTTTTACTGCCGCGATGGCTTGAACTTTTGGTGGAGGAGGCGGAAAGGTAATTGCACCCTCGAAAGTAATTGTAGCCCCTCGGATAACATCATCTTCCATATTATGAACGATTACGCCGTCTTTTTCAGGGGTCAGATCCGAGAGCATATGACGAACGTTGTTCGCATAGAGTGTGGAGGCCTGTGATGCCATCCTACTCGGGAAATCAGTGTAACCTATGATTGTGACACCATTCTCCGATACGAACTTTTCATCAGGTACGGTGAGCTCGCAGTTGCCGCCGCGCTCTGCTGCAAGGTCAACGATAACTGAGCCGGGCTTCATTGCCTCGACCATGTCCTTCAGCCAAAGTTTGGGCGCGTCAGTGCCTGGTATAAGGGCCGTCGTGATAACGATATCGACTTCTGGAGCTAGCTCCCGAAATTTGGCCAACTGTTTCTCGCGAAACTCAGGCGAAGAGGGTGCCGCATAACCGCCCGTCGCTGCAGAATCCTGGCTTTGCTCAAATTCCAGGAATACGAATTCTGCACCCATTGATTCAATCTGTTCGGCCACCTCTGGACGAACATCGAAGGCGTACGTGATTGCGCCTAAAGACGTTGAGGTACCAATGGCGGCCAAACCGGCGACCCCCGCTCCTATGACTAAAACCTTTGCAGGCGGCACTTTTCCTGCCGCCGTCACCTGACCGGTAAAGAAGCGACCAAAATTATTACCTGCTTCTATAACGGCTCTGTACCCAGCAATATTGGCCATGGATGACAGTGCATCCATTTTCTGAGCGCGACTGATGCGCGGGACCATATCCATCGCAATGGCGGCGGCCCCCTGGGCATTGGTCACTTCAAGTAAGTCAGTATTCTGGCTGGGGTAGAAAAATGAAATTAGGGTTTTATCGCCTGAAAGAAGTTTTGCCTCTGCCTCAGTTGGAGGTCTAACTTTAACTACTACCTCGGCATCATTCCAAAGTTGGCTTTCCCCTGTAACTATAGTGACGCCTGCCTCTTCGTAGGCTTTGTCAGAAAAACCTGCCGCCAAACCTGCTCCTGATTGGATGAAGCAAGTGTGGCCAAGTTTCTGCAGATCCAAAGCGGAAGATGGGGTCATTGCAACCCTATTTTCGCCCGGGAACGTCTCCTTAGGAGCTCCAACCTTCAAATGCCGCCCTCCTCAAAAAGCACTTGGGCCCGTCGAAAAAACGAAGGACCTGCCTTCTGGAAAACACTTTCGAATACAGATTAACACCTTAATCATTTAAATTTCTACTTTTACATTTTGTCATTTTTTAAGTGCTCGTGAATAAAAATCCCAAGGGATTACGGCGACGTTTAAAGTAAAAATGGGGTAAGCTTTCCTAACCGTTACAAGTTGGAGCCAATCCATTGGGCACGCACGACTACTTAGACGATCCTCGCAATGCTGAGATTTTGATAGACATTAATGGAGAGCATAAACGCCGGGCAGAAGCCACTGTCTCCGTTTTCGATTCAGCATTCATGTTGGGGGATGGTGTTTGGGAAGGTATACGCCTTCACAATGGAGGCCTAGCATTCCTCGATGCACACCTTGATCGCCTTTGGGAAGGCGCGAAGACGCTTGATTTTGACCTTGGTCTCTCAAAGCAAGAGTTGGCGAAACGCATTATGGCCATTTGCCAAGCAAATGGCATGGAGACGGGAGTTCACATCCGCCTGATGGTTTCGCGTGGAGTGAAATCGACGCCTTACCAACATCCCCGCGTTACAATAACTGGCCCCACAATTGTAATCATTCCTGAATGGAAAGCTGCAAAGCCTGAAACGGCTACTAAACCTTTGAACCTTCACACGGTCCATATACGTCGCGGTGCTCCTGACGTGCAGGATCCAGCGCTAAATACACACTCTAAGTTGAATTGTATTTTTGCATGTATTCAAGCCGATAAGGCGGGGGCAGATGAGGCCCTAATGCTTGATCCTCAAGGGTTCGTAGCCACCTGCAATTCAGTTCACTTTTTTATAGTTCGGAGAGGTGAAATTTGGACGTCATCGGGGGATTATTGTTTAGACGGTATAACAAGAAAAAATGTCATAGATATTGCACGCAAAAACCAACTCACGGCTTTAGAGAAAAATTTCAGCCTAACTGACGTTTATAATGCTGATGAGGCTTTCGTAACGGGCACCTTCGCTGGCGTGGCGCCCGTCGGGATCATTGACGGGCGCCAGATTGGCAACGGCAAGAGAGGTCAAATTACAGAGAGACTTCAGAAGTTGTATCTAAATTTGTTAGACCAAAGTGTACTCAAGGCCTAGCAAAGGAGAAAAGAACTCCTGTTGTAGCTCCCGATGGCTCAGAACTACTTTGCGAAAGCTAGAAGGAATGTCTTATCCCAATAAGGCCGCTCGTTGATCTCACCTTAAAACTGCGAGTGCCACCTGTAGATACGTCAAGGTCGAAACCAGCCGTCTGAAAATACCTAGTCTCTAAAAAGACACTTGTTTCATCGGAAAATTTGTAATCCAAACCGAACATAACTTGGTATGCAAAAACTTCTTCATTTGCATCCTGATTAGGATTTGGCCAAACAAAGTGGCTCTCCACATTAGCGATCCCAATGCCAACGCCAGCGTAAGGCTTAATTGTGCCATCGATGAATGTGCCTAAATGCAGAACTGTATTCACCATACCCGATATGACATCGGTATCACCTGATCCTGGATTTCCGTTTGAAATAAAATCTACGGTATTGCGACGATAACCAATCTCTCCCTCAAAACTAATGAGGTCGTTGACTGCAATTCCAACTGAAATACCCGCTGCACCGCCAAGGTCGTAGTTAATCGTCGAAGTACCTGCCGTACTCGTAGCATCTTCATCGTAGATATAGTTGAGCCCACCCCACGCAGAGACATAGAGGTCTTTCGCTGCGACTGGAGATGAACAAATGAAAGCAAAACTCAAAAAGGTCGATAAGACTAATAGAAGATTTTTCTTCATGATTTGTTAGGCCCAATTTTAAAAAGCCACTTATCTATTCTCATAAAAATGTTTTTGGCAATGGTCTCTTTATCCGCAACTTTTGAAGCACCCTCCGCGGACAAATAGCACAAAAGCTTCAGCAGCTAGCCCTATGTCCGCTGGACGAGAATGCGACATACTAAAATTTGGTATATTTATTGGTGTTGATATAACACA
>VMCJ01000173.1 GCA_008081395.1 Rhodospirillales bacterium
ATTGCTGAAGAATTTGGTTTCATTGGAACAATTTCGATCCTGGCAATTTATGTAGGAATTATAATTTTTTGTTTGCACTCCGCGTTGCGACACAAAGAAAGGTTTTCGTCACTATTGTCCCTGGGCCTAACAGTAACATTTTTCTTATTTTTTGCAGTGAACATGTCTATGGTCATGGGCTTAGCACCCGTAGTGGGAGTTCCCTTACCTCTAATTAGTTATGGGGGATCTGCTATGTTAGTTCTGATGGGTGCATTTGGTTTAATTCAGTCGGCTCATGTCCACAGACCAAGAGGAAACATATGACGATCAAAATTTTATTTTCGGCAAATAATGAAAATTGGAAACGTTATAAAGCACCACTGCAAGACGCACTTGATAACAAATCTTTAGATTACGAATTAGGAAGAACTATCACACCATGTGAAGTGGATTACATAATCTATGCTCCGAGTAGCTCTCTGCAAGATTTTTCACCATACGCCAAACTAAAGGCAGTTTTGAACCTATGGGCTGGAGTGGAGGGAGTCACAAACAATAAAACGCTAAAGGTACCACTAGCTCGAATGGTCGATTCAGGTTTGACTGATGGAATGGTAGAATGGGTTACAGGGCACACCTTACGTCACCATCTTGGGATCGATAAACATATTCATGGCCAAGATGGTATATGGCGTTCGTATGTTCCACCATTAGCAAAAGACCGGATTGTAACAATCCTGGGATTGGGCACTCTCGGAACTGCATGCGGAATAGCTCTTAAAAGACTAGGCTTTAATGTTCGTGGATGGTCTAGGAGAGAGAAAAGAGTAGATGGCATCATATGCTTTTATGGTGATGATCAAGTCGATTCATCATTAATGGATGCCGACATTGTAGTGTTGCTCTTACCGGATACACCACTGACACAAAATATATTAAATCAACATACACTTAATCTTTTAAAAAGGGGTGCTTTTGTACTAAATCCAGGTCGTGGTCCGCTGATTGATGATGATGCTTTACTGGCGGCATTAGACAGTGGTCAAATTGAACACGCCACATTAGATGTTTTCAGGATTGAGCCCCTTCCCCAAAATCATCAGTATTGGTCGAATAATAAAGTTACAGTCATACCTCATAAAGCCTCCGAGACAAGACCAAAAACAGCGTCACAAGTCATCGCTATGAACATAGAAAGAGCCGAAAATGGTCAAGAACTATTATATTTGGTAGATAGAGAGAATGGTTATTAACCAGGGCTAAATATCACCAAAAGGTTGCCAAATCAGCATTTATGTTGTTGTCTCTATCTTTTAAAAATTCACACGAACTTTATACAAATAATTTAATCAAGTTTTATACGGTCAATATAAATGGTTCAAATTTTCTTAGTACGCCATGGGCAGGCTAACTCTGAGGCTAAAGATGAAATATCTTACGACAAGCTGAGCTCCTTAGGAAAAATGCAAGCCGGATGGTTGGGACAGTACTTTAAGAAAAATGAATTTTCCTTTGATGCTTGCTTCAGTGGGACCCTATTTCGTCAGAGAGATACTGCAGATTTATTAGAGACATGTAATCAAAAAGAAATAATACGTGATCCCAGGTTAAATGAGATCCAATACTATACCTTATCCACACTGGTAGAAAAACAATTTGGCAAACAACCACCAAAGTCTGGTCTAGATTTTGAAGAACACTTTGAGTTTATTATGTCAAAATGGAAAGCCGCTGAAATAGTAAATGCACCCGAGCCTTATGTTGATTTTGTAGAAAGAGTATCCCAAGTTTCTGATGTTCTAAAAGACAGTGGAGACCGGGTTCTAGTCGTTACTTCTGGAGGTATCATCGCGAAAGTTCTTCAAAATTGTTTGGATTTGAGTGATAGCTCTATGATAAAGTTCCTGCTAGCTTCAATGAATACGGGAGTAACGACTCTTAATTACTCGAATGGTCAATTTAATGTAGAACAAGTAAACGCTCTACCACATTTGGATCATTTTAGCAGAATTAAATCCCGAACATTTTTCTAATATTCCAAGGAATTACAACCTAAATGACGCATATTTTAGTAAGATCAGAGTGTAGAGAAAACGAAAAAAGAGTTGGTATTACACCACTAGAGGCTGAGCACTTACTAAAAAAAGGAATTAAAGTTTCAATAGAGCACAGTAACTCACGAATTATCCCTAGTTCAAAATATCGTGACGTAGGATGCGAGATTATCGAAGAAAAAAGTTGGCCAAATGCACCCTTGGAAACAATCATATTTGGTTTAAAGGAGCTACCAGATGAACCGTTTCCTCTAAAACATCGGCATATTATGTTTGGTCACGCATTTAAAGACCAACCAATGGCTGAGACTTTGTTAAAAAGATTTAAAGTTGGTGGCGGTGCTTTGTACGATATTGAATACTTGGTAAGTCCTGCAGGCAAGAGGGTAGCTGCATTTGGGTATTGGGCTGGATATGCTGGCGCAGCAGTAACAATATCATGCTGGGTTTCTCAAAAGTCAAAAAAAAGTTCAAAAGTTTTTGCTACCTATAAGGATAAAGATAGCTTGGATGAACAAATAAGAAATGAACTAGAAAGTAGCAAACTCCTACCAAAAAGTGCGATTGTTATTGGAGCCCTTGGCCGAGTTGGTAGCGGCGTTATAGATCTCTGTGAAAAGATGAATATCAAGACAACAAAGTGGGATATAAAGGAGACCAAAGAAAAAGAGGCGTTCATTGATATCTTGAACCATGATTTGTTCTTCAACTGTGTTGTTGCAAATAAAGAAACACCAACCTTTATCTCAGAAGAAATAATTCAACAAAATCAAAACCTCAGCATAATAGGAGACATAGCTTGTGATCCTGGTAGTGAGCATAATCCAATTGCTTTATACGATTCTGTAACAACTTGGTCAGAGCCAGTAACTCGCGTGAGTGAAAAACCTATTTTAGATGTGATGGCAATTGATAACCTACCTTCACTTCTCCCCCTAGAAAGCTCTGTAGATTTTGCATCTCAGCTATTGCCAAGTTTATTGGAGTTAGACAAACTAAATCAGGGCGTTTGGTTAAGAGCACATCAAACTTATTTAGAAAATGTGAAGCGAGTATAAAATGACAGTTCATTGGTGTGGAGCAGGTTTATCAGCAATTCCCGGTCTAAGGAGACTAATAAAAAATGGGTATGATGTAGTTGTGTGGAACAGAACAGTTGACAAGGCTAATGCTGCCGTTGGAGACATTACAAACAATATTAGAGTATTTGACAAAAGCTCACTTCAAGATTGTTTAGAAGACAACGATATTATCGTATCCATGCTGCCAGCAGATTGGCATGTGCCTTTAGCTTCATTGGCAATTTTAAAAAAGGCTCACTTTGTTAGCTCATCCTATATAGCACCCGAGATGCGGATACTTGATAGTGAATTCAAGAAAACAAATCGAGTTTGTATCAATGAGGTAGGTTTAGATCCTGGAATTGATCACTTAATGGCTCACAAACTGGTTAGTGATTATCGCCAATCCAAAGAATATAATATCGAAAATGAACTAAGCTTTCTCTCTTATTGTGGAGGTATTCCAAAATTCGAAAATGCGTTTAAATACAAATTTAGTTGGTCGCCATTAGGGGTATTAAAGGCACTAAAGTCACCATCTAAATCAATACGTGATTTCAAAGAGTTTAACGTGGACCGCCCATGGAACGCAATTTCATCGTACCAGGCACCATTAGCAAAAGCAGAAACATTTGAAGTATATCCTAACCGAGATAGCCTGCCTTTTATGGAGGATTATAAATTTGACCCCACTTGGAAAGTAAAAAACTTTGTGAGAGGAACTCTCCGTTTAAATGGGTGGAGCGCTGCATGGCAAGATATTTTTAATGAGATAGAGGGATTATCAGGAAAAACTGGTGATGATCGCTTGAAAGAAATGTCAGATCAATTATGGAACGATAATGCCTACGAAAAAAACGAGCCAGATAGAGTAGTTTTATGTGTTTCACTCAAAGCGGAAATTGAAAACTCAGTTAAGTGGCACAAAACATTCGTTATGGATGCTTGGGGAGATGGTGGGGAAAGTGCTATGTCAAGGCTTGTGTCACAGCCAGTATCTCTTGCAGTTGAAGCAGTCCTACAAAAAAAGCTTGAGGCAGGAGTTCAAGCTGCACCAAGCAATATAGATATAGTAGATAATTGGTTATCAATAATCGATGACTTAGCCCAATACCTAAATATTATTCATCATAATTGATACAAACAAAACAGATATCCTGTCTAACTGAAGATTTTAAAATATAACCAGTCAGGAAAGTTTTTTATAATTTTACTTATTATTGAAAAAATACGCGGAAATGATGACTGAAAACGATTAGATCTCATATGCATTACTGAAAATTGTGCAGCTTCCTCTGGTGTCATGACGTATATTTTTTTATAGGGGTTTTTATCTGTCAGCCTAGTTTTAATGTATCCAGGGTTTAAAAGCTGAACATCAATATTGCTTTTTGAAAGATCTATTTTCAATGTTTCTGCAAGAGACATTAACCCTGCTTTTGAGGCACAATACCCTACTGATCCCGGCAAACCGCGGTAACCAGCAATACTCCCAGTCAATACAATATGACCAGACCCTTGTTTCATAAATTTAGGAACCAAGTGAGCCAAACACCTCATTGCTCCAACCAGGTTTACATCGACCATTTCCTCAGCTTTTTCTCGATCCCATGAAGAAGCGCTCATGTGCCAGTAAACCCCCGAAACATATATAAAACCATCTAAAGTTCTGGGCAGTTTTCTGTATGCGCTTCTGACACTGGACTCCTTTGTAACATCCATAGGCAAAACTAATGAATTGGATCCAAGTTCTTCAGATAATTCAATAAGTCTTTCTTCATTCCTGGCGGAAATAATAACTTTAGCGCCTACTTCAGCCAACTGGATTGCTAAAGCTCTTCCCAAGCCCTCGCTTGCACCAACTATCCAATAAGTCTTGTTCTGGAAGTCACGCATGAGAAATGAGCCCCTCACCACGAATAAATTTGAAAAGTAATACAATGGATATGCATTTCAGCATACAAGGTAAAATCGCATAACCGAACGTAAGAGCCAACAAAGCATTTTGAGAATTTGGGCCACTTGAATTAAACCCAACCAGTCCCAGTAATGGTAACGCTCCTATTGCTGCAAAGGCTAAAGTTGCTTTTGACACAAAATTCCATAGGCTAAATCCAAGGTCCGGCTCTATTTTACTGCTTTCGATCGGACGAGCAAATAACACTGGCAATAAAGCTAGAGCAGCACCCACGGGTGCGCCGCGGAATAAACAAATTAAAGA
>VMCJ01000032.1 GCA_008081395.1 Rhodospirillales bacterium
GACCTTCCTGAACCAATCGCAATCCCATCTTCAATTGCGGCGACTAAGGCGGGTCTTCTAAAACGCTCAACCAAACGACTTGCGACAATCCCAACGACTCCTTGCCGCCACCCTGCACTTGAAACAGCGATTACCTTGGCCTCGCTATCGGCTTGAACGTCAGCTTGTTCTAGGGCTTGGTCAAACACAGATCGCTCAATTTGCTGACGTTGACGATTGAGATTATCTAGCTCGGAAGCGATCATAGCAGCTTCCTCTGGATCATCCGTTGAAAGAAGGCGCACCCCAAGTTCGCTCCGGCCTATTCGCCCTCCGGCATTAATCCTTGGACCTATCACAAATCCCATGTGTGACGCTTTGGGTGCGCCCTGCACTCCTCCTGCCCTTAGCAACTCAGCAATGCCCAGCTTTGGGTTAATAGCCATTACGCGAAGACCTTGCGCAACTAGTGCACGATTGACACCTGTTAATGGGGCAACATCTGCGACAGTACCAAGAGCAACCAAATCAAGAAAATTCATGAGATCAATATCGACCTCAAGTTTTCGTCGAAGCGCTACAACAAAAAGAAAAACTACTCCTACAGCAGCAAGTTGAGTGTGAGGGCTGATTTCGTCTGCTCGGTTAGGATTAACAACTGCGACAGCATTCGGAGTAGCTTCTGCGCCTACATGATGGTCTAAAACTATGACATCAAGGCCAACTTCATTGGCAGCATCAATGGCTTCAAATGCGGTAGCTCCGCAATCAAGGGTCAATACTAAGTTACAACCTGACTCCTTAAGATAATTCATAGCGGCTGGATTAGGCCCATACCCCTCTTTCTCGCGGTCCGGCACGTAAACCACAACATCTGCGCCAAGAACGGACAAAAATCTCTGGAGAAGCGCTCCTGATGTAGCGCCGTCAACATCATAATCGGCAAATATTGCAATGCGTTCATTGCTCTGAAGAGCCGCTTCGACCCTCTCAACAGCTCTTTCCATGTCAAGAAAGGTGAAAGGATCGGGAAGCTGATCGCGCAGCCGCGGCGACAAGAAAGCTGCCGCTTCCTGTTTGTTCTGAATACGGGCAGCTAATACATTGGCAACGCCGTCTGGAAGATCAAACTGCCTTGCATAAAATTCAGCTAGACGCGGGTCGCTAACTACAGAAACCCAAGCTTTGTCACTAGCCGACTTTTTAACATTTAATGCGTATTTTGAGACCAAATAGAAAACCTTACTCAGTCAAACATCGATTTCCGTTCAAAATTATGAAAGGTTTCAATTTTACGAACGGTACCAGTCTTCGAACGCATTACAAGAGATTGGGTGCTTACACCTTTACCTTCTCTGCGAACACCAGCGAGCATTGAGCCACTAGTTACCCCAGTGGCTGCAAACATCACATCCCCAGATGCTAGCTCCTCGAGATTGTATTTCCTATTTAGATCTTCAACGCCAATTCGATGTGCGCGTCCACGTTCATCGTCATTGCGGAATATCAATCGGCCTTGAAATTGGCCGCCTATGCAACGAAGCGCGGCCGCGGCCAAAACACCCTCAGGAGCACCGCCAGAGCCCATGTAAATATCGACACCACTCTCTACATTTGTTGTCGCAATCACTCCGGAAACATCCCCATCAGAAATGAGCATAATACGTGCTCCAGAGTTTCTAACTTCCTCAATCAGTTCCTGGTGACGTGGGCGATCAAGAATACAAGCGACCAGGTCCTCCACTTTAACACCGCGCGCATCGGCCAAATTATGAAGATTTTGTGTGGGACTGTTGTCTAGATCTATCACGCCGGCAGGCAGACCAGGACCCACTCCAATTTTGTCCATATACACGTCAGGTGCATGTAAAAAACCACCATCATCTGCCATAGCAATAACGGCTAACGCATTAGCACCACCTTTTGCGGTTATAGTAGTACCTTCCAAAGGGTCTAGAGCAATGTCTATTTTTGGACCTCTACCAGTTCCAACCTTCTCACCGATATAGAGCATAGGCGCTTCATCACGCTCCCCCTCACCTATCACCACTTTCCCATCGATATCTAATGAGTTTAGGGCCTGACGCATTGCATCCACTGCAGCTTGATCTGCTGCTTTTTCATCTCCGCGTCCCATGAGCCGTGATGCCGCAAGCGCCGCAAATTCTGTCACACGAACGGCTTCAAGCGCCAAGTTACGGTCCATTTTTTCTTCAGGCATTTTTAAATTTCCTTCAACCGATCAGACTGCGGTCACAACGATTCTATGCGCATTAAAATAGGCGTTTCCGCAACAGTGGCCAATGCACCAAGTTGCTCTACCACATTACGGATTGTGCTCTCATTAGTATCGTGAGTTGTCATAACTACCGGAACTGCTTCGTCAGGTTGGCGACCATGCTGTAGGAAAGACTCAATTGATACTCCATTCTTTCCAAAGATCGCTGCCATTTCAGCTATGACACCAGGACGATCAATTACCATCACTCGTATGTAAAATGAACCTGTTCGGACTGAAACTGGAGCAACGGACAGTTCTTTGAGTGATGAAGCTGCCTCTCCAAATCCTCGCGCTCCTCTTCCACTGGCTATATCAACAATATCACCAAGAACTGCAGAAGCTGTCGCTCCTCCTCCTGCACCCGGACCAACCAGCAAGGATTGTCCTACAGGAGAGCCTTCAATCAGCACTGCATTAGTTACACCATCGATACGTGCCAAAGGGTGTGCTTTTGGTGTCATGCAAGCTGACACCCTTTGCATCACCCCGTCCTTCGTTCTTTCCGCAACACCGATAAGCCGGATTTGATACCCAAGCTCTTTTGCAAACTTGATATCCAAATCAGTTACATATCTAACTCCAGAGGTATCAACAGAATCGAAGTTAGGAGTGCCACCAAATGCTATAGCGGCAAGGATTGAAAGCTTTTGCGCTGCATCAACGCCATCAATATCAAAAGCTGGATCAGCTTCTGCATAACCCTTAGCCTGTGCCTCTTTTAGAACATCATCGAAGGATCTACCTGTTTCAGACATCTCTGTAACGATATAGTTGCAGGTACCATTCAAAATCCCAGATACCCGATTAATTCGATTTCCAGCCAACCCTTCCTTGAGAGCCTTTAGGGCAGGAATTCCTCCTGCGACTGCGGCTTCAAATGCCAAAGTAACGTTCATACTTTCAGCTATCGCAGCAAGTCTTGCCCCATGACGAGCAATCATCGCCTTATTTGCAGTAACCAAATGCTTGCCGGCCTTGAGAGCTGCCTCTGCAACTTCCAGGGCGACACCATCTTCTCCACCGACTAGCTCGACCACAACATCGATATTCTGACTAGTTGCCAACTCTATTGGGTCGTCTCGCCAAAGATATTTCTGAACGTCGAAGCCTCTATCTCTGCTCTTATCTCTCGCAGAGACTTCAATTATTTCAACCTTCTGGCCAGACCTTTCCTCGATGACATTCGAATGATTTTTAAGGGTTTGAAGGGTTTCTGCCCCAACTACGCCTAATCCGATAACCCCCAACCGAATGGTCATTTTGATGCCTCCGCAATTCTTGCATCCTGCCGTTTTGCCATTTCCATCGCGTCCTTAGAGTCTCTGACTTTGCTAAGGAATTGTTTAATACCACGCGACGCTTGGCGTATACGCTGCCTATTCTCAACAAGCGCTAAACGCACGTATCCTTCACCTCGTTCGCCAAAACCCACTCCAGGAGAAACTGCTACATCTGCCTCTTCCAGTAGCAACTTAGAGAACCCCAAACAGCCAAGTTCTTGGAACTGTTCTGGTATAGGAGCCCAAGCAAACATGGTTGCGGGTGGTGGAGGTACCTCCCAACCAGCCTGCCCAAAAGCGTCAACCATTACGTTTCGTCGCTCCCTGTAAAGATTACGAGCATCTTCAACACAGTCTTGTGGTCCATTGAGAGCGGCAGCCGCTGCAACCTGAATGGGAGTAAATGCGCCGTAATCAAGATATGATTTCACTCTAGCAAGAGCACCCACAAGCTCTCTGTTGCCAACACCATAACCAACACGCCAACCTGGCATTGAGTAGGTTTTAGAAAGCGAGCCAAACTCTACGGCAATATCAATGGCTCCAGGTACCTGCAGAATAGAGGGAGGTGGGGTCTCATCAAAATAAATTTCAGAGTAGGCCAAATCTGACACAACGAAAATTTGGTGTTTCTTCGCAAACGCTATTACGTCTTTATAAAAATCGAGATCTGCAGTGAGAGCAGTAGGATTTGATGGATAACTAAGTAGCAGTGCTGTTGGCGGTGGAACTGCATGACGGACAGCACGCTCTAGCTCTGTAAAGAAAGATGCGTCCGGCTTTACGGACACATGCCAGAGAGATGCCCCTGCAATAACAAAACCGAATGCATGAATTGGATAACTAGGATTAGGTGCCAGTATAATGTCCCCAGGAGAAGTTATCGCTTGAGCTAAATTAGCCAAACCTTCCTTAGACCCCAGAGTAACTACAACCTCACTTTCTGGATCCAAAGTGACATCAAAGCGCCGATCATAATATCCAGCGATAGCGCGCCTAAGCCCTGGTATACCTTTCGAACTTGAATATCGATGCGTTCGACCGTCACGCACGGTTTCCGTTAATTTATCAACAATATGCTGAGGCGTAGCTGAGTCTGGATTGCCCATACCAAAATCAATGATATCTCTACCAGACTTCCGTGCCGCTGCTTTCATCGCGTTAACTTCAGCGAATAAATATGGCGGCAGACGACGTATTTTATGAAATTGAAAGCTCATAGTTTAAATAAATCCAATGCCACATGGGGCGTTTTAATGGAGAAATAACCCCTTCAGCGCTCAAGGTATAGCTCTACATTCGAAACAACATCTGCGGAATGCGAAAAAATTAAAAGTTTAACACTCACCCCTTCCACTTCTAGCTGGCGGACAATATCTGTCAGGGCTCTGTCGGACACACTACTAGATGCAAGAATTACAAGTTTCTTTTTACCCTCCGAAACCAACCCCTTCACTCGATTTATCGTATTCTCATTGAAAATCAGCTCCTCTCGTAGAGATACTAGTTTCAATGGATTACCTAAGAGTGTCTCTTTGATTTCCTTCTTTGAGCTCAGTCTCGAAGCAGCCAAAATCTTTGCTTGGCGAACAAAAGCGGTTTCTCTTGCCTCAAGCATGGAGGGAGGAGCTTTATCTGGCGCAGAAGCTAAGCTTGGGTAATCGCCGCGACAGCCCGCCGCAACGGCCAAAATCATAAATAACGTTGCAAATACTTGCATTTTAACACAT
>VMCJ01000038.1 GCA_008081395.1 Rhodospirillales bacterium
AGGACCCGTCATTTCACAGCATTCGCTGCAAATGCAAGCGCAGTGGATGGCTCATCATCAATTCTTGATCGGTATGAAGAAAAAGCCGGCGGTAAGGACATTCCGTAGCGTTTGGCCCAATCCAGGCACGTAGTCATTAAGATATCCACTCCAGTGAAATCATCACCAACGAGGAAACGACGCCCATCTTTCAAACGCAGAGAACCAGCAGTTATCATGCGATGGAAGTATTCACGGGCAACCTGGCAAGCATCTGGCGCAGGACCATAAATTTCAGGCAATCCCTCATGACGGCGCAGCACATACAGTGACGTCGCGTCTAGCTCCATCGAAATAAATGATAACCATTCAAAGAATTCTGCTCTCGCAGATTTTTGGGTGGGGATGAGGGCTTTCTCCACGGTGCTGTAAGTTTCAGCAAGATAGGTAACGATCGCGGGGCTTTCGGTGAGTGTTAGCTCACCATCCTGAAGCGTCGGCACTTTACCACGGGGGTTGATGCTACGATATTCTTCGCTTTCCATTTCAGGTGTGCGAGTTCGGATAACTCTCGTTTCATAATTGAGACCAAGAAAGCATAAAGCCCAGTGCGCTCGAAGTGTGCGACTAGTACCAACGCCCCAAAGAATTAGCCCAGCCATTACCAAGGCTCCATAAATGGACGAATATCCATCTCAAAAGTCCAAGCGTCTCGAGATTGGGCATGCAGCGTCCAATAAGCCTCTGCAATAGAGCTCAGTTTCATAAGACTATCGGGCAAAAATTCGACATTCTCTCCACCGTTAGCGGCTTTACGCCTCGCATGTATAGCAGGACTATCTACCCCGCCATCCACTACTAGGTGAGCAACATGGATGCCTTGTGGCCCTAGTTCCCTTGCCATCGATTGAGCAACAGCGCGGAGACCTGCTTTGGCGCTTGCAAATGCAGCAAAATTAGAGCCGCCGCGCATACTGGCAGTGGCGCCCGTAAAAAGAATTGTACCCTTCCCTCGAGGTAACATGTGTTTTGCGGCCTCACGCCCCGTTAAAAAACCCGCCATGCAGCCCAACCGCCAGACCTTCTCAAAGAGCTCAGATGAAGTCTCAGTTAATGGACTGCGAAAGTTAGCACCCGCATTGAAAAGACAAACTTCAATTGGGCCTAGCTCTTTCTCAATGGAGCTGAACAGATTTACCACCGAAGCTTCATCTCTAGCGTCAATGGAAAAAGCATGAGCTGAGCCACCAGAATTTCTGATATCTTCCACCAAAGCCTCTGATTTAAGCCCATCACGCCGAGCGATTGCCACGGAGTAGCCTCCCGCAGCAAAACGTCGAGCAAAGGCTGCGCCTATTGCATCTCCAGCTCCAATGCCCAGAGCAACTTTTTTTATTTTTCCCATTATTACATGGTGGGCCAATCAAAGAGGTAGACGCAAGCCAATTTGCGAAGTTCTATACGAAGGTTAAAATTTTTACTGTGAAACTTCGCATCAAAAGGATCATGACAAAATGATTTATGAGCTTCGCGTATACCACGCTATGCCAGGTAAAATGCCTGAATTACTGAACCGTTTCGATACAATCACGCTTGGCATTTGGGAAAGACATGGGATACGTCCTGCTGGCTTTTGGACCGTACTGGTAGGAGAATCTAACCAAGATCTTTATTACATGCTCGCTTGGGAAAGCCTTGCTGAACGCGAACAGAAGTGGGGTGCGTTCATGGCAGATCAAGAATGGGTTTCTAAACGCGCTGAAACCGAGAAGAATGGTGCGCTTATTTCCGGGTACTCAAACTCATTCTTACAGCCAACATCATTCTCTACAGTCAAGTAATAGTCTTGATGGCAACTATGAGCGTTGCTGCTGATGCGCCCCTCGATAGAGTTCTGCAGAAGTGAAATGCTAGAATTTGTTTAGGGGTGCAATCGGCACTCCTCTAGATTTACCTAGAGACCTTAAATTTCTCGATCACCAGAAAGCTGATCCAAAAATTCAAATCAACTGCAAACTCATGACTTCACCTTCATCTTTGAAGGCCTGCCAAAATGTTAACTGTAAGCTTCAGTCGGTTAATTAAAAGAGAGTAGAAAATGTCTGATATTCAAAAAGCATTGATCACGGGTGGAAATGGAAATCTTGGACGGTTGGTCGCCGCACGCCTCAGGGAGAGAGGAATTTCTGTTGTACGTTTTGACCTAGAGGTGACCAGAGATATTCCAAGTGATGGGGATACCATCGTTCTAGGAGACATTCGGGATAAAACGATTGTCAAAAAAATGCTCGAAGAGCACCGACCCGATATCGTCTACCATCTAGCATCATTATTATCTGGCAGCTCGGAAGAAGATATAGAGGCAGCATGGGCAATAAATGCGAATGCCTCTTTTGAATTATTGCGTGCTGCAATGGCAACGGGCGTAAGTCGCTTCTTTTTCGCCAGCACTGTTGCAACATACGGTGATGGCCTTTCTGACCCACTTCCGCAAGATGCCGAGCAATGGCCCTCTAACTTCTATGGAGCGAGCAAAGTAGCCGTTGAACGACTAGGTGTTTATTTCAAGCTCAAACATGGTTTGGACTTTCGCTGCCTGCGTTTCCCATTAGTGATCTCCCCTTTTGCGCCAAAAACAGCTGTCACGGCTTACCCCTCCCACGCAATCAGAGCAGCGCATTCTGGAGAGCGCTTTGTATTCCCAGTTTCACCAGAAGTAGGTATGTCAACTTTATTCCTGGACGACGTCATTAGTTCAATCGTTCAATACAGCTTGGCTAAGGCTACTGGGCTATCAAGACATTCCTACAACTTGCACGGTTATCATGTGACCGCAGAAGCGGTGGCAACAACCATCCGCAGGCGATTTCAAAACTTCCAATACGAGTTTGCGCCAGACCCCGTCGTGGAAGCTCTACTTAGCGGCTGGCCAAATGTTATGGCGGACGACGTTGCCAACAAAGACTGGGGTTGGAAACCAGCTTTTGATTTTACCCAAAGCGCCGATCGCATGTTCGAACTATTGGATGCAGAAAAGAGATAATTCGTCGAACCTAAAACTTTCCGATAACCTTGCAATCAAAGCAGAAAATAAATTGAGGCGATAACTATGAGCAATGGAAACAAGGTCGTTGGCACAGGCGGCGAGTTACTAATGCACCAACTCGTTGCTCAGGGTGTAGAATACGCATTCACCAATACCGGTAGCGCAGAGGCAGGTTTCTTTGATGCATTCTTAACTGTTCCTGGTGTGCAGCCAATTCTTTGCCTCTCAGAACCCCTCGTGCTCGCCGCAGCAGATGGTTACGCCAAAGCATCAAAGAAAACATCCTTCGTAAATGTTCATCTTGCCGCCGGAACACGGCAAGGCTCTGGTCAGTTATTCAATGCTTATTTTGATGGGACGCCGATGGTAGTTACTGCGGCGCTTAGGGATAACGGTTCATTTGGAGATCACAACACTTTAGGTGCCTCAGCAGGCTTCGCTCAGATGAATGTTGTCCAGGACGTCACGAAGCAGCGCTGGGAAGTTACAAACCCAGCTGGAATTCCAATGGCAACCCGTCGTGCATTCAAAGCGGCCGGCACAATGCCTACTGGACCAGTGTACGTTGCCTACTCGAGTCCTGCACTTGACGCAAAAAATGTTGAAGGTGTCATCAGACCTGGGCTGCCTTTGGAAACTCCAGTGGCTGCAGCCGACACTACATTGCAAAGAATACACGACGCACTTTTAAACGCTGAAAACCCACTACTTTTAGTAGGTCCTGATGTACACGCTGCAGGTGCTCAACGGGAAATACTCGAACTCTCAGAAAATTACGCTTTACCTACCGCTGTCGGCTATTTCGATTACGGCGCCTTTCCAATGGCGCATCCAAACTATATTGGCATGATCGATGTCATACCTAATGATGGATATGATGTAATTTTAACCGTTGGTTATCGTCAAAACACCCGAGCTGGGGCATCTGACGACAGGTTTGCAGCCGAACTTATTATAGCGCTCGGCCATGATCCCAACATGATCGGCAGCACCTATGCTGTCGATATTGGCGTCTTAGGAAATGTTAAACACTCGGTCGCGGGAATAAATAATCTTTGGCGACCTGGCGACGCAAATCAAAAACACATTCAAGAGCGCCGTCACTCTCTGGCAAAACAAGCACAAGAACGAGCTGAAAAATATTCTTTAGAGAAGGCGAAACGAGCAGGCGAAACCCCAATCCATCCCAACTATCTAGGTCTGTTGATGGCAGAGACACTTGCTGAAGGCACTGTTTTTGTTTCCGAAAATTTCCGCGCTGCAGATCATATGATGCCGCTAGGCTACGAAGACAAAGACTGGAGCTTAGTTCGGACTTTTGGCGGAAGCCTAGGCTTCGGCCTGGGCGCTGCCATAGGAGCACAGTTAGGTTCACCAGACAGGCCAACTACACTAAGCATTGGTGATGGATCGGTTATGTATGGGCCATCAGGTTTTTGGACAATGGCCCGTTACGGACTACCTATTCTGACTGTTGTCTGGAACAATCAGGGATACCAGACCGTTCGGACAAATTTTGCTTCCTGGGGAGGCAATATGAAAGACCAGAATCGCTATCCAGAGACTTTCCTTGGTGATCCAGAAATAGACTTTGTTCTGCTTGCTAAAGCTCAGGGAATAGATGGGATGCGGGTTGAAGACCCCAAAGACTTGAGCGCTGCTCTGAAAAGAGGTCGTGAGATTCAATCGGCAGGCGAACCGTATTTACTCGATGTCAGAATTGCGAATGTAGGCGCTGGCTCCGATCAGTCCTGGTATATGAACCATAAAATCGGCGAAAAGTATAAGTAAAGAAGGGGATTTCTAGGCCGAGTGAAATATTTTTACACTGCCTGTAAACACTTTTCGTAAAGCTTGATCTTAAAATAGTAGCCGTTGCAACTTACCGCAGCGATGGCACCGCAATTCTGCGCTGAAGAACTAGCTGATGAGGATCTTGATGAGATGCTTGACTACAGGGTGGCGTGTCTCGTATACACCGCGGCTCTATAGATAACTAAAAGTAGGACCATAACCATGGCCCGTCGATGCGCAGTAAGCGGAAAAAGCGTGATGGTTGGCAATAACGTCAGCCACGCAAATAATAAAACCAAGCGGACTTTCCGCCCCAATCTGCAGAGCGTGACTCTTATGTCCGATACCCTGGGGTCAAAAGTGCGTTTACGCCTTACAACACACGCGCTCCGTACCATCGAACACAATGGTGGATTAGACTCTTATCTTTTATCAGCGGG
>VMCJ01000043.1 GCA_008081395.1 Rhodospirillales bacterium
CATGTTGCACATGTTGCCTGAGGCCCGGCCCCACCCCCTTTTTCCGTTCACGCCACGCGAGCTGTGTACCCTGAACGCAAATGATACATCGCTTGTTCAGCCGAAAGCTTTGCGATTGGCGGCATTACTCCAAATGCATCAGCTGTAAGCATCACTACGTTTGTTGGCTCAGGGCCAATTCCAGTGGTGCTTGCATTTGGAATAAAGTCGAGGGGATAACAAGAACGGGTATTTTCGGTAAGACTTCTATCGTCGAGGACTAGCGTTCGTGTATCTGGATCCATGACAACATTTTCAAGCACTGTGCCGAACCGATGCGACGCAGCGTAAATCTCTGGTTCTGCTTTAGCAGAAAGATCAATCACCTTTGCGTAGCAACCGCCTTCAAAATTAAATAGACCAGACTGGCTCCAACCATGCTCGTCATCCCCGATAAGGGTTCTACTAGCATCTGCAGATAGTGTTGTCTTACCTGTACCTGACAATCCAAAAAAGACTGCTGCATCTCCATTAGGCCCAATGTTAGCCGAACAATGCATTGGCATAATGCCTTTTGCAGGTAGGAGATGATTCATCAAGGAGAAGACAGATTTCTTGATTTCCCCAGCATAAGAAGTGCCCGCAATGACCACCAAACGCCGAGTGAGATTAACGGCAATCACTGTTTCTGAACGACATCCGTCTATTTCTGGATCTGCTCTGAAACCGGGAGCCTGAATGATTGTATAGTCTGGACTGAACCCAGGTAATTCGTTGCGCGGAGGTCTAATGAACATATTCCGCGCGAATAGGTTATGCCACGCCTGTTCTGTCACAACTCTTACTGAAAGACGGCTACCTGCATCTGCACCAGCATATAGATCTTGAACATATATGTTACGGTTTTGCAGGTATGCTTGAACACGATTTAATAATCTGTCGAAAGAAGCCTCATCCATTGGCTGGTTAACATCACCCCAGTCAACGTCAGCTTCACTTTCCGCGTTCCGAACGATAAATTTGTCTTTTGGGGAACGCCCAGTGTGTTGACCTGTTTCGCACAACAAAGCCCCGCTGGCCGTTACAACACCATCACGATTACGAACTGCATGTTCGTACAGTGCTCCTACACCCAAGTTCCAGGAGGCACCTGCTGTCTTACCGAGGCCGATGCTGTCTAAGCGTTTATCGGAGTCCACCTTACAAATCCCCAAAATGTTTCATAGACTCGGCCAACTCGGGTCGACCATCACAAGTTTTTTTGGCTCAGCTTCAGCTTGGATGCAATCCGAACCCCGGGATAAAATACGGTTGACCAACGATTGCGGCCCTATGTCACGCGTTAATCATAGCCGTTGGTCCAAACATCCCGGAGATAACGAAACGGCACGGCCAAATCCAACAACTAGGTGGGCATTTTTCAAGTCAATCCGATAAAGCTGCATATCGCTGAAATCTATGTACAATTCTGCCTCTGGCCGGCGTTCTAGGAAGAATGCTCGCTCATCCAAGCTAGCTTTGACCGCACTGCCCTGGACCGTCAGCCTAGGAGTTTTCATAGGATCTTTAAGATCTTCAACACCAGTAAAAAGAAGACCCACTTGGCTATTGGCGCTCAACGCCTTGCCATGCGCTGATAGAGACGAGACAAGGAGAAGTATGGCTCCAGTCGGAAGCAATACAGGCGAAGTAAGAGCAACGATTGGGGCGCCGTCGGAGCCAACCACAGCTAAAGAAGCTAACGCCGCATTTTCAACCAGCTGACGGGCTAGATCTACATCTTGACCATTAGCTTTTTGACGGACCTGTTGGCCCGACATGTTAGAAAGCTTTAGCGCCGAGAAGCTTCTGAGTTAACAGAACGGCAACACATTGATTTGACTTGTAAGCCATTGTCATAGCAGCTTGGACAGTCGACAGAGCCTCATCTTCACTATCAATTTTCAGGACAACAAACTCACAGGCCTTCAAAACGTTCTCAATCGACATCCCCATGGGCATTTGCCAGGGATTACCTTCTCCAAAGTCACCACGCATAGACATCAAAGTCACAAACGGAAACCGCCCAAGCCTGGGTAAGGAAAACATATTCACGCAGTTACCTGCGCCACTCGATTGCATTAATAGAACATGCTTTGTGCCCCCTAACCAGGCACCAGCAGCCATCGCGACACCTTCCTCTTCAGTGGTTAGGGCTACGGAGTTCATATCAGGATCAGCAATAGACTTATCTATTAGCACTCGGTGACCTGCATCGGGCACATACGAGAATTGAGTTACACCTTCACTCTTTAGATAATCATATACAGCGTGTGCCCATGGTTGGTCTGCAGCCATTTCTTCTTCCAGTACTAATCAGTTTTGATCAATAAGAGACAGTTTAACCTGCCTGTCAATTTAGTTAACCCCCGCAATACTGCGAGCTTCACTATTTGGAAGACCTGCTTTCTCTGCAGCCTCCAAAATTGAATTCCAAACATCTTCTGGTAATTCGAGACCATCGCGGCGACGCGCTTCCAACCGCTCAAGCTCTGGCTCACCAGGGACTAAGACTTTATCAACTCCCGCCGCAGGCGCTGCAGACTTCACGTGGTCAACATAGCGCCGGACTTCTTCTGAAAAAAAGTTGTCTTCCTCCGCAAACGCAGCTGGCGTTAGGTATATCGACAACATTCCATTAGCGAATGGCTTACCAGACGCTGGACCAGCTGCACCATTGCCACTGAAAGCACCCCCTAGAAGCTCGCACATTAATGCAAGACCAGACCCCTTGTGCTCCCCCATTGCTCGGATAGCTCCCGTACCGTTCCTGTAATTGGGCGGTTTGGCATCACTGTAAAGGGCAATTGGATCCTCTGTAAGATCGCCCTTATCATTGATAAGCGCACCTTTGGGCAGGGATTTTCCGCCTTGCGCCGCCACCAACACCTTTCCTTCCGCAACAATTGAAGTTGCGAAGTCGAGTATGTAAGGAGGCGCTCCATTCTGGGGTATTCCTACTGCGAAGGGTGCTGTCGAAAAACGACGTTCCCGAGCGCCGAATGGAGCTACTAGCTCACTGGATCGAGCATTCACAAAATGAATGGAGACTAGGCCAGCAGCAGCTGCTTGTTCCGCGTACTGCCCAACTCGGCCAATATGGCCTGCGTTTTTAAGCGTAACGACGGAAATCTCCATCGCTTTAGCTTTCTCAATTCCAATCTCCACAGCCTTTTCAGCCGCTGATTGCCCAAATCCCTGCTCCGCATCTAGCACAGCCATAACCGGACTTTCACGCACGACACGAACAGGATGTCCTGCTTTGATCCAACCTGTTTCTAACCAAGTTACGTAGCGCAGAGTGCGGATCACTCCGTGGCTATCATGCCCGCGCAAATTTGCGCCAACAAGGCTCTCTGCTACGCGCTCGGCTTCTTTGCGGTCACATCCAGCACGATCAAATATCTCGGCGACAACGGCAGATAACCGATCACTTTGTATTATCGGCACGGTCGCAACTCCCCTAACTTACTTAAAGTGAGATTCAATAAGTAAATCAGGCAACCAGAGGCAAAGAACCGGGAAAAACAGCATGAGCAGAAGCACAATACCATCGGTGATCAAGAAGGGAATTGCTCCTTTCATGACCTTTGTAACGGGGACCCCAGTAGTCCCCGACACCGCAAATAAATTTAGGCCAACAGGAGGGATAACACCGCCCATCTCAATGGCTATTGCGGCCAAGATTCCTAAATGGATCGGGTCAACGCCAAGAGTAAGCGCAACCGGGAAGAAGATAGGCACAGTTAGTACGAGGATCGCAACGCCGGTAAGCCACATCGAAAGAAAGAGCATTACAATCAGTAGGACTGCCAGGAACTCCATCTGGGTAAAGCCCTGTGCAGCTGTCCATGCGGCGATGTCCTGCGGCCATCCCTTATTAGCCAACAAGAATTGGAAAACACCAACACACCCAAGCAAGAAATAAACAATGGCTGTCAGATTGATGGTACGTTGCGTAGTAGGCAGAAGTTCTTTGAGAAACTTACCGCGGCCAGACAAAAGACCAAAAAGAAGGGCATAACCTGCCGCTGCAGCGCCTGCCTCGGTTGGCGTAAAAACGCCACCATATAGACCACCTAAAACACACACAGGCATTAGAAGTGCTGGCCATGCATCCCATGTGGCGGCGCCTACTTTCTTCAACTCGAACTTGCCCGCCGGCAACTTAATAAAAAGCGAAATGCCAACGATGATGATGGCATCCGAGATGGCCAACATGAGTCCAGGAGTAAATCCGGCAAAAAACAGGGATACAATCGACTCTTCTGTGATAATGCCATAGAGAATCAATGTAATGGATGGGGGGATCAGAATTGCTATTCCACCGCCGCACGCGATGATTCCAGCAGACATCCAAACAGGATAACCACGGCGGATCATTTCAGGATAAGCTATGATGCCCATAGCTGCCGCCATTGCAGTGGAGGAGCCCGAAATAGCGCCAAACATTACCGCGGCGAGAAGGGTTGCATACGCAAAACCACCGGGAAGCCATCCTATCAGGGAGTCCGCAAAGTTAAATAACTTAGCGATCAAGCCAGTCCGCTCCATGAGGAAGCCAGCATAAATAAAGAACGGAATTGCCATCAAAGTATAGCTGTTCAAAAACTGAAAAAATGCTCGAAAGAGAGCATTGGGCCCCAACATTGGGTCAGAAAGCACAACCAATATCGTCGCCCCAGCAAGTGCAATGCCGATTGGCGCCGCAGCAAGCATCAAACCTATCAATGATCCACCGAGTGCCCACATATCAGCGTTTCCCTGTTTTAAATTAAGGCTCTACGGCCAAATTCTTAGATGTCAGTATGAATTTCTGCGGGAGCCCACTCGAAAACGGACTTACCCATTAAAGCACGGATATCTTGATAAAGATGGAACAGCGTGACCAAGGCCATGAGAGCAAAAGAAGCTAGCAGCATTGCCTGAAACGGCCAAAGAAGAAGAAACATGCTTTGAGAGGTTCTACCAGTCATCATTGTGCGTTCAACTGCAGGTAGCCCCCAGTAGGCGAAAAAACAGAAAAAGAATAAAGAAAAAGACGAGACACATAATCTCAAAAAGACCACGGTTTTTTCAAATCCACGACCACGAAGGAGATCGGTGAAAGCACTCATCACCAAGTGTGCACGCTTCGCCTGCGTGACCGCAAAATACAAGAAGACGGAGCCAATGATCACATAGATCACAAAATCCTGACCCCACTCATGCACTACACCAAAGATGTAGCG
>VMCJ01000099.1 GCA_008081395.1 Rhodospirillales bacterium
CTCTTGGTCAAATGCGTAGACGAGCCCCTCACGGATCTGAGAGATAAGAGAATTCAAACGCTTTTTAAATGCTTTCCCTAAGCCTGATGGTAGAGGGAATGCGTGTGGCTGATTTTCTTGCAGGAAGTTATTCAAATATAGCCAGTCAGGAGGGGGAGGGCGCTTCGCCATTTCTTCTTCAAGGAAAGCCAGCGTTGCCGTCATCCGACCGCTTCGATCTTCGCCAACAACGAAAATGTTGAAGCCTGGTTCAGACATTTCTAGGCCACGCTCCAGGGCCTCCTTGGCGCGTGTATGGCTTTCCAGGGAGAAGGTATTTGCAGATTTTTCTAGTTCTAATACTTCGAAGTAAGGAAGTCCTGCTTCAGTTGCCGAAATTTTTCGGGATACCATGTGTCAGCCCTCCAACAGGTCTAGAATATCCTTTAGATTTGTGATCTCAGCTATTGGTTGCCCTGGCAACCTTTCATTTGGTGCGTTGCCTCTATTGCACCAGACTGCCTGAAACCCAAAAGATGAAGCGCCAGCGATATCCCAGGCATTCGATGAAAAGAATGCAACTTTTTCAGGAGTGATGTTTAATCGTTCAGCCGCTAGGTGATATACCTTGTGAGAAGGTTTAAAGATTCCTATTTCCTCAACTGAAAGAATAAAATCCAAACTTGCTGCAATATTAGAATGGTTCACCACTGAAGTTAGCATGGTGGGTGACCCGTTTGAGAGGATGCCAGTTTTTAATCCTTTGGATCTTAATGTTCTGAGGACATCAGGAACTTCTTCAAAAGCTGGAAGGGAGAGATAAAGTTCCATCAGCTCAGAGCGAAGCGCTGGGTCGTTGATATTCAGGTTATCCAGAGTGAAATCTAGAGCGTCGCCAGTGACCTTCCAAAAGTCAGCATGACTGCCCATTAAGCTTCTAATCCAAGAATATTCTAACTGTTTTTGACGCCATAGTTCACTCAATTGAAAAGCTTTATCTCCTACTCTTGCTGCTCGGGCGGCAACAGGGTTTTTGAGATCGAATAAGGTGCCGTAAGCATCAAATATATAGGCCTCAACTCCAACTAAGGTGCTCATTGCCCTGCCTCTCTGCAGCTGATCCAAACTTTTGACGCTATACTCCAAGCAAGGATGTTTTTTGGCAATGGTCTTCCTTGCGAGAGCTGGCCTAGAGGCGTATCGTCTGTCAAATTTTATCGCGAATGTCGCGGAGGAAAGATATGTTTAAAGGGTCTTTGCCTGCTCTTATTACTCCATTCAAGAATGGAGAAGTTGATACGAAGGCATTTCAAGAGTTTGTGGAATGGCAGATTTCAGAAGGTAGTCATGGTTTAGTTCCGTGCGGTACCACTGGTGAGAGCCCTACCTTATCTCACGAAGAACACAAATTAGTGGTTGAGTTATGTATTGAGGCTGCAGCTGGACGAGTTCCAGTCATCGCTGGAGCTGGCTCAAATTCGACACTGGAAGCAATCGACTTGGCTAAACACGCAAAGTCTGCTGGTGCCGACGCGGTTCTTGTGGTGTCCCCATACTACAACAAACCAAGTCAAGAGGGTCTTTTTAGGCACTTTGAGGCTATCAATAATGCCGTAGATATTCCGATAATTGTCTACAATATCCCACCTCGCTCGGTCGTGGATATTCAACCTAATACGATGGCGCGAATAGCTGGGTTGCCAAATGTGGTTGGGGTTAAAGATGCAACAAACGATCTTGCTCGACCTTTAAGAGAGACAAATCTTATCGGCAGAGACTGGTGCATGCTATCCGGTGAGGATGGAACTGCAATTGCATATTTGGCTCAGGGCGGTTCGGGTTGTATTTCAGTGACTGCGAATGTAGCTCCAAGGCTCTGCTCTATGATGCATGAAGCATGGCAGAAGGGGGATATGGATCGTGTTAGGGATCTTAATGAAAGTTTAATGCCACTACATGATGCTATTTTCTGTGAACCAAGCCCTGCGCCGGCTAAGTACGGTGCTAGCCTTCTTGGAAAAGCGTCTGACCAAGTTAGGCTACCATTAGCTGAAGCTAGTGAGATCGCACGTACTAGAATGAAAGATGCTATGAAGGCTCTTGATTTAATTTAACCTTGGCCTGTCTAAGTCAGGCCAAAGGAAATTTTGGGTAAGATGGCCGCTAAGAAAAATAATAAAAGTGGCGGAATGATAGCTACGGGTTTGGTTGCCCAAAATCGTCGCGCCCGTCACGACTATACAATCGAAGACTCAATGGAAGTCGGACTTGTCCTCACCGGTAGTGAGGTCAAGTCGATGCGTCTTGGTCGCGGCAGTATTAATGAAGCATATGCTGGTGAGCGGGGTGGCGAAGTTTGGCTTATGAATTCTCATATTCCTGAATATGAGGGAGCTAAGAATTTTGGACATGCACCTCGGCGGGATCGAAAGCTGCTTTTGCACCGGCGGCAAATTGAAAGGCTGATCGGTGCAGTTCGCCGGGAAGGTGCAACATTAGTGCCTTTGCGTTTGTATTTTAATGATAGAGGACGAGCGAAGCTCGAAGTTGGCCTCGCTAAAGGCAAAAGGCAAATAGATAAAAGACAGGACTTAAAAGATCGTGAATGGAAGCGTTCTCAAGCGCGTGCTCTGCGCCGAGGGGACTATTAGCCAAATATAACGAGCACGCCCGTATATCCATAAAGACGATTGTGAGCGATCTCACCATTTGCAAAGAACCCCAGGACGGGCACATCATCCCCGATAGCATCTTTAACTATTGCTATTTCTTCATTGTTAGGACCAAACAGATTTGGACCTCTAGCTAAGCAGGAAATGTAGATAGCCCCGCGGGCTGATGCCTTGAGCCTTTTTGCAGCATTGTGAGCCATCTCCTTTAGGTCATTAGAGGCTGTTTTTTTATCGCGCCTGCAGAAGAATACAGCTGCTCCATCTTCCGCTGCTTCAGCAACGCCAATTAAGCCTTTTGCGAGGTCTATTCCTGTTATATTTCGAACCAAATAATCCTGACGATCAGCACCCTTAATGGGAAAAGCTATGTGAATTCCGTTTAGAGCAGCACGCAGTTCGTTGGGGCCTGCTTGTTCAGATAATTCTAAATCTTTAATGAGCGCGCGAACTGCACTCTCTTCTCCAAGATGAGAGAGAACACCAACTCCTGCAGTTCTCGCTGATCGCACTGGTCCGATAGGAGTACACCCTTGACTTACGCCGGTCGAAATATTCTGATCCAGAGCCACGAGGACTCCGGTAGCAGCGCCAGCTGCAGCTCCGCCACTATCAATTGCTGGCATAGCGTTCTGGCCAGAAGTCAAACCGCCAACAAGAAATAAGTCTGCAGCACTCGAGAGCTCCGCTGGAAAGCTTGTGAGGCCATGCCCTGAAGGATCACCTGAAGGGTCGATGTGTGTAATGCATAAAGCTGCTCCTTGCGGTGATGCAAAAGAACAAGCTTGCGCTTTGGAAGTTTCAAATTCCTCTTTGGTACTAATCGAGCCTAAAATTTGAAACGAATTTTTCGGAATATCAATAATCATAGCAGCGATGGCTGGCTGATCGAAAACTTCGAGCTCGTTGGCAATTATTCCAAGTCCAACTCCACCACTCCATGCGCTTATGCCGGTTTTTTCTTTTAGAGTTTCTAAAATGACATTGAGATTTTCCGCAAAGAATGACGTTACGTAGACAATCCCAAATCCACCTTTAATCGGAAAATTAGAGAGAGCTTCTCCTACTTCAAGAGAAGCTTCTAGTGGATCAGTTAACGTCGATTTAGCAAAAGGAAATTTTTTAGTCATCGAGAAGTCTCAAGTTCGAGCAGCTTTTTAACTGTTGGGAGCATGCGACTGGTTATCAGTTCCACGCCGGCTGCATTTGGATGAATTCCATCAGGTTGGTTGTAGTCGGGATTCAATGCCACTCCATCTAGATAAAATGGGTAGAAAAGGGAGCTAGTCTGTCGGGCAAGGTCAGTGAAAATTTTATCGAAAGAGTTAGCATATTCCTCGCCCCAATTTCGTGGTGAGCGCATGCCAACTAGTAACGTGGGTATACCTTCTTCTCGCAGAGATTCAAGGATAGCTAGTAAATTAGCTTTGGTTTGTGCCGGATCTAGGCCACGAAGGGCGTCATTGGCGCCAAGGAGAACAATCGCATGCGTAGGTTGATCTGCGAGTGCCCAGGATAAACGAGCTCGTCCACCAGCCGTTGTGTCACCAGAAACTCCAGCGTTGATTAGTGTTGCTTGGACATCAATGGAATTTAATGCACGATCTAGATTAGCCGTTAAGCCATCCTTAACGGGCAGGCCGTACCCTGCTATCAGTGAGTCTCCAAATAACAGCACACGCTTTTCCGCTGCGTTACTGGTAGATGGCAGCAACAGGATAAGTGCGGCTATTGCGTTGAAAAACACAGCCAAAATGCCATATCGAGGGCAGATTATTTTTATAATTTCCCAACCAGGAATATTCATGTCCAATGCCGCTATAAACTTAAAAGATGTTTCTCTCACACTGGGTAGAGAGATGAACTCCGTCAATGTTTTGCGTGGAGTAAATCTCGAAATTGGTGTTGGTGAAACCGCCTCATTGATTGGTCCATCGGGGTCGGGAAAATCCTCTCTTCTTTTGGTCGCGGCTGGTTTAGAGACAGTCACCTCGGGTTTGGTAAGCGTTGGTGGGGTCAATCTATCTACTCTAAATGAAGATGACCGAGCCCGTTTTCGTCGGCAACGTATAGGGTTTGTATTTCAAGCGTTTAATCTAATTCCTTCGATGACCGCTCTCGAAAATGTTGCAATACCTCTGGAGTTATCGGGTCAACGGGATGCCCGTGATTTGGCTGCTCAAGAGTTAGAGGCTGTAGGTCTATCAGCCCGATCTAATCATCTGCCGAGTGAACTTTCGGGGGGAGAGCAACAGCGGGTTGCAATTGCTCGTGCCTTCGTTGGCAATGCTGATATTTTGTTGGCAGATGAACCCACAGGTAATCTTGATCGAGATAC
>VMCJ01000078.1 GCA_008081395.1 Rhodospirillales bacterium
TCTTACCAAGGGTCGCGTTCCACTCATCGACGCACTTCTGGGTTCCGCAACGCTTCGCCCAGCGCGCAACAACGACGTTCTCAACAACATCCTTGAGCTTATCTTTATCGGCACCCTTAATTTCGATTGGGGTCATGTTACCTGGCTTGCCAAGATCACATGGACCTTGAGCATTACAGTCCATGCCCCGCTGATCGTTAGCACGGGTTGCCTTCCACATCGCATCGTAAAGAGGCGACATCTGGTCAGACATGAGTTTTTGACCTTCTGCTCCAAGGCTATTCCATGCTTTGTTGTTCATAGCCAGGAAAGAAGATGCATATCCGAGACGAACTCGAATATTGTGGGTCACGACCTGCCACCACTTTGCGTTGTAAGCAGGTAAGGTACCCGTCACACCACAGTCGGCGACACCCTTTTGAAGGGCAGGTACAACTTCCGCAAACGCGATAGTTACAGCTGAGCCACCAACACCCTCAATGACGTCACCGAGAGTGGTTGAATATGTGCGGATTTTCTTACCTTTGAGGTCTGCGAGCGACACATTAGTGTTGCTGCGGTCACCCAAGTTGCACCAAAACTGCTGGCTCGGCCAAGCATATAAAAGGAGAAGCTTTGAATTATATTTCTCATTGAACTCACGAGCAATAATAGGCTCATAAGCATTCAGAGCCTTCTCATAAGTTGCTACGTCCTGGAATACGCCTGCGAGGTCAGCACCTTCAATTGCGGGTGAGTCTTGCGCGACATAACCTGTAACACCGTGAACAGCATCATATGTGCCAATTTTGAGAAGCTTCATAATCTCGAAACCGGACAGGCCAACTTCAGTCTGCGACTTCGCATTAGCGGTGTATTTACCGCCAGAAACCTTCGGAAGGGTCTCATTCCAGAAAGGACCTTCACGCTCTTTCCAGTGATCAAGGAAGCCCCAGGTACCAACGACCGTAAACTTCTTTGCCTTTAATTCGGCTTGGGCGGCGCCCCCGCCGACGGCGAGGCCGAGTGCAACAGCACCTGCCATAGCCAGTTTTAACGCTTTCATAAAATATCTCCTGTTCTACTAACGAGCTAAGTTATAGCCCAAACATACGCGTTTTTCCAAGGAGTTATCCTTTGGAACGCCTCTTACGCAGACCAGCGCATGCTGACTGCATCACTTAATCCGTCACCAATCAGCATCGCACCAGGCGTGTGCGTAATGCAAATTGGCGGACGGGCATTTTGCAGGACAAGCTGAGGAGTAACCCCGCAAGCCCAAAAAACAGGTATTTCACCTTCTCGAATTTCAACTGCATCGCCCCAATCAGGTGCCATCACGTCCTTGATGCCAATGGCACTTGGATCGCCAATGTGCAGAGGGGCTCCGTGAGCCGCCTTAAAACGTGACGTTATCTCAATAGCCTTCAACGCATCTGATGGTTTCATAGGGCGCATTGAACATACTGTGTTGCCAGTAAAAGCACCAACTGGCCGACATGGAATATTGGTTGCATACATTGGGACAGTTGCCCCTGTCTCGATATGCCTGAGGCCAATGCCAGCCTTCATAAGGGCATCTTCAAAACTAAAAGAACAACCAAGCACAAATCCTACATAATCATCCTGCCAAAGAGCACTAATATCAGAGACTGTCTCCGATAGTTCGCCATCCCTGTAAACATTGTAGCTTGGAGCATCGGTGCGAATATCGACATCATCTCCCATGTCAGGAAGCATGGGATCACCAGGAGCCGTCATTGCCACTACAGGGCAAGGCTTTGGGTTGCGATGGCAGAAAATTGCAAATTCAAGGGCTAAATCCTTAGGCAAAATTGCCAAGTTCCCTTGCAGGCGGCCAAGTGCCATCCCAGCAGTATGACTGGTATGGATCCCTGCACGGATCAGACGACGTGCTGCTGCAGGGGAAACACTTGGATCCTCCGCGCTGTGCTGCGACAATTGAATTGGCTTGGCGACGCTCATAATGCTCCCTTATGCTATTTGCTTCGGAGTTGATGCGGATATTGCCGCGTACTCCAAAACAGTGCAACAGAAGCAACAACTTTTCTCACCTTGGAGACTAAAAATGGGCGAAGCTATAGGTTTTATCGGCGTTGGCGCCATGGGTGGCCCCATGTGTAAACGCCTAATTGGTGCAGGCTATGAGGTAACTGCCTTCGACCCAAACTCTTCGGCACTAGATGTGATTGTCTCGGCCGGCGCAAAGCGAGCGGGAAGTACAAGAGAGCTAGCTGACAGTGTGGAGGTTATCTTTGTAAGCCTTCCAACACCTCCAATCGTCAAGGCGGTAGCGGAGGAGGCTATGCAAGGCTCAAAATTGAAGCTTCTAATCGATCTATCGACAACTGGCCCTCGCGCTGCTCAAGACATTGGTGAAATGCTTAATTCAAACGGCGTGGAAATGCTGGATAGCCCTGTCTCTGGTGGGGTTGGAGGTGCTGAGAAAGGCACTCTAGCTGTCATGGTCTCAGGCCCAGAAGCTCACTGGGAAAAATGGAAACCTGCCCTGCAGGCAATTGGCCACAATGCCTTCTTTGTCGGCGAAACGCAGGGGCACGGTCAAATGATGAAATTAATCAACAACCTCCTATCAGCTACAGCCATGGTCGCAAGCGCCGAAGCCTTTGCTCTTGGCGCAAAAGCAGGACTGGATCCTGACGTAATGGTAAACGTAATTAATGCGGGTTCCGGCGCTAATACTGCCGTGCGAGATAAGTTTCCAAAGTCAATTCTGACCAGAACCTTCGACTATGGATTTCGGACGGAGCTTATGTACAAGGACGTCAAACTCTGTCTTGAAGAAGCAGAGGCCATGGGAACGCCGATGTGGGTCGGACAACCCGTTAAGCAGTGGTGGTCTCTTGCTCTGGCGCGCGGCGGCGTTACAGAAGATTTCTCTAACATCATGCGATACGTAGAAGAGCAGGCAGGCGTAGAGGTTCGCACGCGCAAGAACGATCCAAAACCCTGAAGCTAATTTTGAAGATGCCCCACCATTCTTATCAAGCCCAAATGCATCACGATAAAACTGGTTGAGTGGCTATAGGTTTAACTAGAAAAAGATAGCGCCGCGAGCTTCGTGGTGCTGACGCATTAAAACTTGGAGAAATAAAATGATTGTTGACGTCCGCTGCTACTCCATCACACCGCGTAAGATGAAAACTTACCTTGAGACCTTCGAAAAATTTGCATTGCCCGTTCAGGAAAGAGCAGGAATGAACCTGCTAGGCTATTTTGTTCATAGCGTCGGAAGCCTCAATAAAGTTACCCACCTGTGGGGCTTTGACAGCCTGGCACATATGGAAGAAGTGAGAGCAAAACGTGACGCCGACCCTGCATGGGCCGAATATCTTGGAAAAACAGAGGGAATGGTGCAGGCGCAAGAAAACAGCATAACTTCCCCCGCATCCTTCTCGCCTATTAAGTAAGCTTTGGGCCTACACTCAAGACTTGCCTAAACTCGGTAACGGGGAAGCCTACCAGTTACCATATGACTAGGAAGGCCATCTCCCTGTCCAGATTTTTACGAACAAAAACCGCCGCCTCAGGCGTTCCGTTCAATCTACCTTTCTATTACGGATGGGCCATCGTCGCATGCGCCTTTGCAACGATGGCCGTCGGCGTGAATGCGCGAACAGCTTTCTCCCTTTTATATCCAGCCATCTTGGCAGAATTTAATTGGGCCCGCGGGGAAACAGCCGGAGCCTTCGCTTTGGGCTTTATTTTCGCCGCTGCCATGGGGCCGTTTACAGGAGCACTGCTAACACGCTTTGGACCTCGCGTGGTCATGCCCCTTGGGTCAGTTATGATGGCTGCAGGTATCACTTCAACTACCTGGATTTCTGAACCTTGGATGCTGTACCCAAGCTTTGGAATGCTAGTTGTCGGAGGCAGCACTATTCTGGGCTATATCGGCCACAGCGCCACGCTGCCCCTATGGTTTCAGAAACGGCGCGGTCTTGCCGTAGGAATAGCTTTTGCTGGTGTTGGCGTTGGCGCAATGGTTGTGCTGCCGTTAACTTCCTGGATCATTCAAGGAAGTGGATGGCGCGATGCATGTTGGTCCATCGCAGCTATTATTGTTTTCCTGTTAATTCCACTTAACCTCATCGTACAGCGCCGCAGCCCAGAAGACCTGGGTCTCCTTCCGGACGGAGCTAAGAGAGAGGCGGTTGAACAAGGAGAAAAACCGAAACTACCCTCCTCTGGTCCGACCCTGCGCGATGCTCTCAAAATGCGAACATTTTGGTTCTTCGCCGCATCCACCTTCGGAATGCTTTGGTGCTGGTATGCAGTCCAGGTACACCAAACGCAGTATTTATTAGATCAAGGTTTTGATCCGGCAATTGCAACCTTAGCCCTTTCCCTTGTCAGTGTCTTTGGAGTGATAGGACAAATCAATGGCGGCTGGATGTCTGATAAACTCGGCCGAGAAGGGGCTTGGACTATCGGCTTACTAGGGTTTGCAGGCTGCTACGCCGCTTTGTTTCTGATGAGCTCAAATACCTCCTCATTCATTCTGTGGGGAATGGTCATAATGCAAGGATTAGTAGGTTATGGAGTGACGGCCATCTTTGCCAGCGCTCCAGCTGACGTCTTCCAGGGCAAGAGTTTCTCAACAATTTTCGGAACGTTAAGCATTTTCTCATCCCTTGGCGGTGGAATTGGTCCTTATGTAACCGGTGTAATTTATGACCTAGATGGCGACTACTCTCGCGCTTTCCTGATCTGCATCGGATGGTGCGTTGTCAGTATTATTGCAATGTGGTTAGCAGCTCCGAGACGATACAGACGCCGGTAGAATATCTAAATTCCTGAGAGAATTTTAATGGCAGCCGCGTCGTAACCCAGCTGCAATAGAATTTCTTCATTATGTTCACCAGGTTGAGGCGGCGGTGAAGTTAAACGCCCACCACCATGATCAAGTCGAAAACCCGTACTCGCTAAAGTCATTGGACCAAAACGTGTTTCAACAG
>VMCJ01000077.1 GCA_008081395.1 Rhodospirillales bacterium
GATTTTCAAAGAAGCGGAAGAAATCGCTATCTGGCGATAGAACGAACGTTGTACCATCACTTCCCAGAGCATTTCGGTATGCTTCCATAGATCGATAGAATGCGAAGAATTCAGGATCTTGTCCGAAAGCGTCTGCATATATGCGGATCGCCTCACCATCTCCTTCACCCTTCAGTTCTTGTGAACGTTGCTGTGCTTTAGCGACAAGCTCTACGCGCTCACGATCGGCAGCAGCACGGATGGTAATTGCTGCTTCTTGCCCTTCTGCACGAAGTTCACGCGCATCCCTCTCACGTTCAGTCTGCATACTTTGATAAATTGCCTCTGCGTTCACTTTAGGCAGATCTGCCCTACGCACCCGCAGGTCAACAAAGCTGATCCCAAAACGTGTGGACTCCTTATTTGCCACTGTCCTGATCCGAAGCATTATCGCTGAGCGTTGGTCAGAAAGTACTGACTTCAATGTCTCAACAGCGAAAACATCCCGCATGGCTTTACTAACCAACTGGGCTAAGCGAGGCTCTGCATTAGATTCTGATCCAAAGGATTGAACGAAGAGAAGAGGATCCTGAATAACAAAACGAGAGATAACGTCTACAACTAGCCGGTTCTTGTCTTTATCGACGATTTCCTCTGCTGCAGGATCCAGGTTTAGAACACGACCTTCTACATATCGGACGGATTGCCAGGGTAGCTTCCAGTGCAGACCTGGATCAGTAATTACCTGTCGAGGATCACCAAACTGGAAAACAATCGCCTGCTGTGTCTGGTGTACCGTAAAAGCGGACATGGAAACACCAACGACGGCAATGGCTAATAAAGCTAATACGCCAATACCAGATGCAAGTTTACGCATTAGTTCTGCCCTCCGGTTGTCTTTTCAGAAGCTGTCCGCCGTTTTTGTATTTCTGGCAACGGCAGATAAGGGACAACTCCAGAGCCACCGCCTTTACCATCACCATCAACGATCACTTTGTTTGCGTTACGTAACACTTCTTCCATCGTTTCAAGATAAATACGACGTTGCGTAACATCCTTAGCCACTTTGTAAGAGTTATAGACGTTCATAAATCGGTTCGCGTCACCAGTAGCTCTTGCTGTTACTTCGCGTTTGTAAGCTTCCGCCTCTTCAATGAGTTTTGCAGCTTCACCTCTAGCCCTAGGAACGACATCGCGTTGATAAGCTTCTGCTTGCTTTTGAAAGCGATCTTTGTCTGCGACAGCGCGCTGGACATCGCGGAATGCGTCAATAACTTGTCCAGGCGGGTCGACCCGCAAGACTTGCATATTGGTGATAGTTACGCCCGCTTTGTATTCATCAAGTAGCGTTTGGAGGTTGACTAAGCCGTCAGCAGCAACCGCTTCACGTCCGTCTGTTAGCGCATAGTCGATTGAATTTTGACCGATTATCTCTCGCATAACTGATTCCGCAGCGGCCGCTATGGTTTGTTCTGGGTTGCGAATTTGGAAGAGATAATCGCCAGCATTAGCAATTCTCCAGAACACAACATAATCGACCTCAACAATTTTACTATCGCCCGTCAGCATACTTGCTTGATCTTCACCGCGATTAGGGCCGCCTAATTCAATTTTATTTACTCGGGTCACCTTCGGTGTTTGAACAGCTTCAATAGGGTATGGCAGATGAAAGTGCAGTCCGGGAGTTTCAAGTCGCACAAATTTACCAAATCGGGTCACGGCACCTTGCTCATCAGCCTCAACTCGGTAGACGCCGCTGAATAACCATAATCCAAGGCCAATCAGGACTAGCAATGCCAGCATCGCCTTATCGCCCCCTTTAGGAGCAAGTCGCTTAAGCTTTTCTTGGCTCTTACGGATCATCTCATCGAAGTCAGGTGGTTGTGGGCCTCTGCCACCACCGCCAGATGGACCGCGGCCTCCACCGCTGCCCCAAGGGCCTCCACCACCATTATTAGAACCACCGTTGTTGGATCCCCCACCCCAGGGTCCACCTTGATTTTGCCAGGGCATTCCGCCGCCTTTCGAATTGCTCTAAATAACTTTGCGTGCGCTTTTAACGTGCAGAATGTAAATATACTACTGCAGCGCTAACCGGTAGACCCGGAGCACATTTATCCCATATGTAGATGCAAAGGCATTGTATCAAGCATTTCCTAGGAAAGAGATTATGACAGAAGTGACAGAGGCAGCAGTTAGGCGAGCATTAGGCAACGTAAAATTTGGGGATCAAGACATTGTCTCTGCAGGTTTTCTAGGCGGGATTGCAATAAAAAATGGCTCTGTCCAAGCAACTTTAGAAATTGATCCCAAAACCGCAGCATCAATGGAGCCCGTTCGAAAGGAAGCAGAATCTTGTATCAGCGCCATACCGGGCGTTTTATCTGCCACCGTCGTAATGACTGCAGAGTCAAAGCCAAAAACAGCTGCCACTTCGACACCGAATAGTAACGGACCACAAGCAGGCTCTGATGGCGGCGCTATTCCTGGAGTGGGTGCAATTATTGCTGTTGCCTCCGGAAAGGGCGGAGTAGGAAAATCAACCGTTGCAGCTAATCTAGCCACGGCAATGGCTCGCCAAGGCCTGAATGTTGGACTTCTAGATGCCGATATCTACGGCCCCTCAATGCCTCGGATGCTTGGACGAACCGAACGACCAGATAGTCCGGATGGAAAGCAACTCATTCCACTCAAGGCTCACGGCGTGAAATTTATGTCGATCGGCCTGCTTGTTGAGGAACGTACACCTATGATCTGGCGCGGGCCAATGGTGATGAGTGCTCTGCAACAGATGTTGCATGACGTTGCCTGGGCAAGTCCTGAGGAACCAATCGATGTACTTGTCTTGGATATGCCTCCTGGAACAGGTGATGCTCAATTAACAGTTGCTCAGCGTGTACCGCTTGCCGGCGCCATAATTGTATCAACTCCGCAGGACATAGCTCTGCTCGACGCCCGACGCGGCGTTTCTATGTTTGAAAAAGTAAATGTTCCAGTCTTGGGTGTCGTTGAAAACATGAGCGTCTATGTCTGCCCAAGTTGCGGTCATACTGCACATCCATTCGGTCATGGTGGCGCCAAGGCCGAAGCGGAAGCTTTAGGTGTTCCTTGCCTGGCAGAGATTCCTTTGACCCTTGGAATTCGCGAGCAAGGTGATGCTGGTGCTCCAATCGTTGTGGCAAAACCAGAGTCTGCCGAAGCCTTAGCGTTCTTGGGGCTTGCCGATCGTGTGGCCGAAATATTGAACACTCACCCCACTAGGAACCAAGACGGGCCGGCCATTATTTTTGAGTGAAGATCATTTTTCTAAATCTTCACTCTTTAAGAAATTTCGAATCACGTTTTCGACCATTCGGCTGACGTTATTGTCCCCACCATTCCAAGGGAGACTGCCAGTAAACGTTATAGACCCTGTAGAGAATACTCCCCCACCTTCTGGGGTATCGAAGTAAATTATATCGGCTCGGATTAAATCTTCTGGTCGACCTCCGGGGGGCTGCGCTGATCTAGGGACAGTATCAACGTGTGTGAGCTGTTCCTCATGAACAAGCACAAAGTGCGCTTGGTGAGCTTCAGAAGACGCTAATACGACTGCATTCGGTGGAGTGCCTAACATAGAATCAGCACGGTCAAGTTCGTAACCGGCAGCTCCTCCACCAGAGAACCCAAAATCACCTATGAATTCATCATCGATGCCTTCAAAGATCCAAGCAAATTTTTTGTCATAAGACGCGGGCTTCCGTCGGTAATAGCTGCCTTGAAAAAGTCCCTGACTGGTAAACCCTAAACCTACTAACGACTGAGGTGGTTTCCCGCTTCTCCGCCAAAGACCACCATATGATCCATCAAAGGCGTTCCAGTATTCCCCAGGATCTGAAGCCCAAGCCCTAATACCTCCTTCTGCTCGGCGAATTTCATAAACCCCATCTATCTGCTTGTGGCGTGCAATTCGCCAATAAAATCCATTTCCTCCAAGGTAAAGCAAACGGCCACCTAGCTTATGCGCATAATCAAAAAAGGCTTGGCGACTTTCTTGCGTATGGTATTCAGGATGAGAGGCTGTAGTGACGGCCTTGTAACCCTCAAGGGCGGATGCCCCCTCCTTATCAAGGTCTTCATCCGTCAAAATGTCATAATCGATCCCCTTAGACTCTAGCCACTGTACAATGTGCAAATCGGCTGGCAGATGGCGAAGACCAGAAGCGGCAAAACTGTTTGCAATTGAAATATAACCAGGTCGCATATTTAAGATCGGGCGCAACCGAGTTGTGTGACAAATACCACTTCCATCATTGTGAAAGTTGTAAGTGGAAAGCCCAAAATCAGGGTATTTGTCTGGCGTCCAAGGTCGTGCAGCCCACGAATTTGCTTTAGCGAGATAACCTTCAGTCGTGTTGCCCCGTGCATGGTTGGCATAGATCACATATGTAAATGTGGGTATTACCAGGCAAAAATCCGCCTGTTGTTCTCCCCTCCGCGGACGCACAAAAAATGGAATAAAGTCTTCATCCGCCCCCAAACAAAGACGTGCTGCGTAGACCCCACTCTTGATACCGTCGGGTATTTTGAATTTAAAATCAGTTTCCCATTTACAATCATCTATATCGTCATCATGGAAATGAATGGCGCCATATTCTTGCGGCCGTTGTTGCCAATTCATCTCCTCACCTGACCACTTGGAACCCGTCATTCCGCGCGCAGGAAGATTGATGATACGACCATGCAGGCCAAGCTTACCTATATCCACAATTTCGAGGCCTGAGATATTTTGGCTAAAATCCCAAGATGCAAGAATATCTGTGTTGAATTGCTCTAGTGAGACACTGCAAGTCGGCTCTGCAAAGAGAGCAGTTTTTTGAATGGTGGGCCGCTCAATTTTCCCATTAAAACAAGTTTTGGGCCCTTCAGCATCCAAAGAAGCGATCAGAAGATCTGCATTACCATCGCTCCCTGGCGAACTGGCCGTGACC
>VMCJ01000066.1 GCA_008081395.1 Rhodospirillales bacterium
GTTGGCTCAACTGCCACTCCAGCTACTTCAGGAACACGAAATGCATTGATTGGGCCATCCCCAATCTTCAGATTTATGGATGATGCGATTGTTACTTCCGCAAAATCTACACCATCAAGCTCGGCGAGCCGATCCTCTGAGAGCCAAACAGTTGGTGAGGCCTCCAAGCTTGAACGTATATGCTTTTCTGCCCGTTCTTTTTCGAGAGCACCTGTGACTACCCTGCGAATCTCGCGAATTTTTTCCCAGCGTTTAGATAGCTTTTCGTCACGCCAACTTTCTGGGGTTTCAGGAAAAGTCTCTCGGTGCACTGATACGCCTTCTCCATCGCCATACCGAGAAAGCCATGCTTCCTCAGCGGTGAAGCAGGTTATAGGGGCGAGCCAAGTTGTCAGACGCTGAAATATTGCATCCATTACTGTTCGATTTGAGCGCCGCACCACACTATCCGCAGACTCGCAATAAAGGGTGTCTTTCCGGATATCAAAATAGAACGCCGATAGATCAAGGGAGCAGAAATTATGTAGCGCTGTCCAAAGTCCATGGTAATCATAATCATTGATTGCTTTGCGGACGAGGCTATCCATTTCGTAAAGGCGATGAAGTGTCCAACGCTCAAGTTCTGGCATTTCGGCAGGATCTACCCGCTCTTTTTCGGAGAAACCTTCAAGACCCCCTAAAAGATAGCGCAGAGTATTTCTAACTCGACGGTAAAGGTCCGCCTGATACTTTAGGATTTCTTGGCCAATTCTAAGGTCATCTGCATAATTAGATGACACCACCCAAATTCTAAGAATGTCCGCGCCGTATTGGTTCATGACATCATTTGGCGCTGTCACGTTGCCCAGAGATTTGGACATCTTCCGGCCTTGTTCATCTAGCACAAATCCATGGGTGAGCACTGCATCGTATGGCGCTCGCCCGCGGGTACCTGAGCTTTCCAGAAGCGATGAATGAAACCATCCGCGATGTTGATCTGATCCCTCAAGGTAAAGATCGGCAGGCCAACGGAGATCTTCGCGGTCTTCCAGCAAGAAAGCATGTGTCGACCCTGATTCGAACCATACTTCCACGATGTCCTGGACCTGTTCATACTCATCCACGTTATATTTGCCACCCAAGAAGCGTTCAGGTGGAGAAGAGAACCACGCATCCCCCCCCTCTGTTTTGAATGCATCTACAATGCGGTCAAATACGGCTTGATCCTTTAAAATTTCGCCGGTCTCGATATGGACGAATAATGGGATCGGAACACCCCAGGCCCTTTGACGTGATATGCACCAATCAGGTCGTTGCTCCACCATAGAATAGAGGCGATTGCGCCCTTGGTTTGGCACGAAACGTGTAGCGTCAATTGCAGAAAGAGCTTTACCACGTAAATTGTTCGTTTCCATAGAAATGAACCACTGCGCGGTATTTCTGAAAATAAGCGGTGCTTTGGAGCGCCAAGAATGAGGATAGCTATGCTTAAGGCGTCCTCTCCCCAACAGTCCTCCCTTGCCGCTTTCTGCAACTGCCTGCATGGCGTTGATAACAGCAGTGTTGGCATCACCTTCTGATCCATCGGTATTCAGAACGCGCTTTCCAGCAAATAATGGTACAAAATCACGGTATGTACCGTCAGGGCCAACATAATCTGTGACTTCAAGATTATGTTCACGACCTAGGTAAAAGTCGTCAGCTCCATGGCCAGGTGCAATGTGGACGAAGCCTGTACCGGCATCCATAGTCACAAAATCAGCGTTGAGAAGTGGCGATGGTACGTCATAACCCTGACCAGCTAATGGATGACTGCAGATAGTTCCTAAAAGGTCTGAGCCAGTCATTTCTTGAAGAGCTGTGTACTCCTCAATCCGCATTGCTTTGGCGGCTACATCAAGCAGACCTTTACCCAAAACAATAATTTGGCCGCTTTTGATAAAGCTTTCATCTTGAGTGCTATCAACACGAAGGCGAACATATACCTCGTCTGCGGCTGCAGCGATCGCGCGGTTAGAAGGTAGTGTCCATGGTGTTGTCGTCCAAATTACAATCAGGTCACCCTTTTCAAGGCAACTGTCTGGCCCAACGGATGTGACCGGGAATCCAATATGTACGGTAGGAGATACATGGTCCTCATATTCTACTTCAGCGTCCGCAAGCGCGGTTTTTTCTACACACGACCACATTACTGGTCGCTGGCCGCGGTACAGACCGCCGTTCATCGCAAATTGAGCTATCTCTCCTGCAATTCTTGCTTCAGCAGGAAATTTCATCGTCAGGTATGGGTCATTCCAATCACCAATAACACCCAGGCGCTTAAACTCCGTACTTTGCACGCCAACCCAATGTTCTGCGAATTCTCTGCATTCTCGTCGAAATTCGAGGACAGGCACGTCATCTTTATCTTTGCCTTGCTCTCTGTAACCTTCTTCGACCTTCCACTCGATTGGTAAGCCGTGACAGTCCCAGCCCGGCACATAGTTGGCGTCAAACCCTGACATCTGCCAAGAACGGTTAATGACATCTTTAAGAATTTTATTAAGTGCATGGCCGATGTGCAGGTGTCCATTTGCATACGGAGGCCCATCGTGAAGAATATATTTTTCTCTTCCTTTGGAATCCTGCCGCAGTTGCTTGTAGAGGTCCATTTTCTCCCAGCGAGCTAGGATCTCTGGTTCCCTCTTCGGCAGTCCGCCGCGCATCGGGAAATCTGTCTTCGGTAAGAAAATTGTATTGCGATAGTCATCGCTCATCGGACGATATCCGTGGTGAGTTTGCTCAGCGGGTTTCTAGGTACGCCCTAGCCAAAATGGCATCTTGGACGATTTGTTCTTTCAGCGCTTCAAAACTTTCAAATTTCTTCTCCGGACGAACGAAATTCAAAAGCCTAATGCGCGCGTGCTTGTCGTACACATCTTTGTCGAAGTCAAATAAATGAACCTCTAACCGTTCGTCTTCACCACCAACTGTTGGCCGAAGACCCAGGTTAGCAACACCCCCTATCCAGCGTTCTCCATCTTCAAATTTTGCCTCGACTACGTAAACACCCAGTGCGGGGCGGGTCAGGTCCCCTAGATAAATATTCATGGTTGGGAAACCTATTGTGCGGCCTCTTTTATCGCCATGAGTTACAACACCCTCAATTTCCCAGGGCCTGCCAAGAAGTTCATTGGCGCGAATCACATCACCTTTTCCTAGTGCTGCTCTTACGGCTGAGGATGAGAAGACTATTCCATCTGAACCAGCCATTGCCGGTACGGATGTAACATCAAAACCATGACGCTTTCCTGCCTCGAGGAGAAAACCTGTATTGCCGGCGCGGTCCTTTCCAAACTGGAAGTCCTCGCCCACCGCGACATGGCAGACACCAAGCCCCTCTACAAGCACGTTCTGAACGAAGTCTTCAGCGGTAAGTGCCGCCAAATCCATGTCAAATTCGCAGATGGCCATGAAGTCGACACCTAATTTTTCAAGCCCTCGGGCCTTTCCCCGCCAGTCGGTCAGTCGAAAAGGAGAATCATTACGAGCAAGTACTGATCGTGGATGTGGTTCAAACGTGAGCACACCAAGGTTAACGCCACGTCCTCTGGCAGCTGCAGCTGCAGCTTGGATTACTGCTGTATGTCCTTTGTGCACGCCATCAAAATTACCAATCGCGACGGCACCTCCGCGGTAGGCAGCAATAACTTGCGTGAGATCATGGAAGACTTGGATCATGATTATCTGAAGCCTAGTCCTTTTGTGAACGGGAAGGAGGCATTACCGTTGCCTCACCATCGACCACAATTTTTCCCTTTACTAGACATTGAGTAGACAGCGTAACTCGTCTTTTCTCAAGGTCGATTGATTTTACTTCGCATAATGCAGTAACGGTATCGCCTGGGCGCACAGGTGCTTTGAAACGCAGATTTTGTGCCAAATATATTGCCCCAGGCCCCGGCATACGCGCTCCTAAAACGGCGGAAATGAACGACGCGGTAAGCATGCCGTGAGCAATGCGAGTTTTGAAAATTGTTGTAGACGCATACTCTTCATCCAAATGGACTGGATTTGTATCGCCAGAAACTCCGGAATAAAGCGTTATGTCAGCGTCAGTGACAGTCTTCGCAAATCGCTCTTGCTGACCAACTTTCAGGTCTTCAATGAAATAACCGCCCGCCGAGCTCATGGCGTAATCCTTACTAACCGTCTCGAATTTTTTAGATAAATAGCGCAATCAGCAAATTGAGGCTATGTGCAGGTTCGTCACTCCGCGGCAAGCTGATCCATGAAACTGGCTAGACGGATATCAAGATCTGTAATGCCACCAGCAGAGTGGGTTGTTAGGGTTACATCTACCTGGTTGTAGACGTTAAACCACTCAGGATGGTGGTCCATTTTCTCTGCCATCAAAGCACTTTTTGTCATGAAGCCGAATGCATTATTGAAGTCTTTGAATCTAAACTTGCGCTGAATGGCTTCTCGACCATTTACAACGTTCCATCCATTTAATCTTGCTAGTGCTTCTTTCAGGGACGACGGATCAATCTTTCCAGCCATGCCGCTTCCTTTCTTAACTGAAATTCGAGGCTAATAATGGTTAGATACCTCGAATTATAAGTGTCGCGGTTCAATCCTTTACTTGAGCTTTGCCATAATAGTTTCTGAAAAATTTGACATGGCTTTTAGGCTGTCTTGGATATCGGCCCCGCGAAAATCAAAAACTAATTCATGCACGCCTATATCTTCCATCTCAGCGATGTCATCGAGCGCTGCTTCAACACCGCCGGTAAATAGGCGACGCACCTCGCCTGCCGGTGGTTTTCCATCATCGTAAAAAGGTGCCTTGTAACATATTGTCAGCTTATCGAAGTCCCGACCATTTGCCTCTGTCTCTTCACGGAGGCGTCCGAGTTTTTGCTGCATTTCGGAAGGGGGCAAAGGCGATGCTGCCGTTGCACCCAC
>VMCJ01000133.1 GCA_008081395.1 Rhodospirillales bacterium
CGAAGATTGTGGAGCTTACAACTATTTATTGTTGCAGCTGCCTTAATTTCTGGAAAATCCTCCAAGCGCATATGCATACCAGATGCTACATCCATGCCGGCGGAAATGGCAGTTACGATATCGTTAATCCAATGTTCTGGTAGGTAGCCACCTTGATTAACAACGCCAATAACTAAGGTTTTGGCACCGTTGGTTGCAGCCTCGGTTATTGCCATGTCTGGCAGCCGACAATCAGCTCCACAGCCCGGCAAACGTACTTGGCCAATACACCAATCTGGGCGCCAATCAGCTATTCCATCCCCAGTTTTAGCGGCCAGTTGGTCTGCTACATCGCCTAAATAAATGGCGTAGGGTTTTCTAATTTCCATGGGAGCACCTACCGCCTGGGCTGAAGATCTTCGACTAGCTTCGCCAGCACACTAGCACCGATCGGCAGTACTTTATCGTTAAAGTCATATTGAGGATGGTGGACATTCTCTGATGATGCACCACCACCTTGTCCTAACCATAGGTAGCAGCCAGGCTTCTCATTAAGCATGAAAGAAAAATCTTCAGCTCCCATTGTGGGATTAACATCCCGCCGCACGTTTTCAGGGCCAACTATGCTAGCGGCAACTTCTGCGGCCAGGTCTGCCTCACGTTTATGATTGATGGTAGCTGGATAACCTCGGCGATAGTCGATCTCTGCCACGGCTCCCATGGCAGCTGAGATACCCTCAGCGATTCTTTTCATCCCAGCTTCAACCATGTCCTGTACTTTTGGATTAAAAGTGCGGACCGTACCAGACAGCTCCGCTTCTTCAGGGATGACATTGAACGCAGACCCTGCGTGAAACATAGTTGTGGAAATTACAGCAGTTTCAATTGGGTTTTTGGATCTACTCACAAGGCTTTGCAAAGCTGTCACGATTTGGCTGCCAACAACTATTGGATCAACCCCATTATGAGGCATTGCGCCGTGAGCACCTTTCCCCTTCACTTTGATAACAAATTTATCGGCAGCTGCCATAATTGGGCCCGGAACCGCCGCAAGCTGACCGGCAGGCATTTCTGGCCAATTGTGGAGGCCATAAACCTGATCACATGGAAACTCTTCGAAAAGCCCATCATCAATCATAGCTTTAGCACCTGCAAAGCCTTCCTCTGCAGGCTGAAAAATTACGTGAACAGTGCCCGCAAAATTTCTGGTCTCTGCAAGGTACTTAGCAGCACCAAGCAACATAGTGGTGTGCCCGTCATGGCCGCAGGCATGCATCACACCCTGGTTCTGTGACTTCCACTCAATGTCATTCATTTCGTCTATGGGGAGCGCATCCATGTCTGCGCGCAGACCAATTGATGGACCTTCGCCTGTTCCCTCAATCACTCCAACGACGCCGGTTTTTCCAAGACCTGTCTTTACTTTTATCCCCCAAGATTTCAGCTTCTCAGCAACTATCTGTGAGGTGCGTTCCTCCTGATAGGCAAGTTCAGGGTGCATGTGGAAATCACGACGCCAAGCAGTCATGTCCTCTTCTAAGGCGGCGATGGAATTGATCACAGGCATTTGCGACGGGTCCTCAAAAAATGTGTAGGTTTATGTTAAGAATCATACAGCGAATTTGAGCCAGAGGCTATGGACGGTAACACGGTGAAACCTGCGTTAATCGAAAATGCGACACCAATGATGGCGCAGTATCTCGCCATCCGTGAGGCTCATCCAGGCTATCTGCTTTTTTACAGGATGGGTGATTTTTACGAACTATTTTTTGAAGATGCCGTTAAAGCTGCCGAAATTTTAGATATTACGCTGACACAAAGAGGCCAACATGACGGTGAGCCCATTCCTATGGCCGGAGTGCCAGTAAAGAGCCATGAAAGTTATCTTGAGCGATTGATTCGATCTGGCGCTAAGGTTGCCATATGTGAACAAACTGAAGATCCGTCTGCTGCTAAGAAGCGGCCTGGTAAGACTCTCGTCAATCGTGATGTTGTGCGTTTAGTGACGCCGGGGACGCTAACGGAGGAAACCCTTCTTGAAGCGCGTCACCATAATTTTCTTGCGGCTTTATCTGAAACAGGCGGCAAACTAGGGCTTGCTTGGCTAGATATTTCAACTGGAGTGTTTGAGACCCAGTCCTTAAAAAGCACCGAGTTGGCAGAGGCGCTCGCCCGGGTTGAGCCGAAGGAATTATTATTACCCGACCGCTTATTAGAGCGACCAGAATTTAAGCAATTTCTAGACGAAGGATTAGCCGCAGTAACAGATCTCCCTTCTGCACGATTCGACAGTAGAAATGCAGAACGCCGTCTGAAAACAGCGTTTGGTGTGGAGGCAATGGATGGCTTTGGTGCCTTTGAAAGATCTGAACTTTCAGCTGCTGGAGTATTGATTGATTACATTGATCAAACTCAAAAAGGTGAAATTGCTCGTCTTGATCCGCCTCGGCGTTTTCAGCCTGGGAGTGTGATGCAGATTGACCCCGCTACAAGAAATAGTTTGGAACTTTTCCGAACGACATCGGGCGTGCGTCAAGGAAGTCTACTGAATTCAATAGACAGAACTAGTACGAGTGCTGGTGCTCGTCTCCTGGCAGGATGGTTAGCGGCCCCACTTGCAGAAACTAGAGCGATCCACCGACGTCAAGAAGCTGTTGCTTACTTGTTTGAAAATCCCCAACTTTCTAGCAGTCTGCGTAGCATCTTGCATGGGTCCTCAGACCTTGCTCGCGCTCTCTCTCGTTTATCTCTTGGCCGTGGCGGCCCTCGAGATTTAGAGGTTGTTGCGAAGGCTCTCAATATTGCAACAAAGGTTGCAGAATTGTTGGCAAAGATACCCAAGGATTTATCCAATGGCAGACAGCCGGCTCTTCTTTTAGATGCAGCAACCTCTCTAGTAGGCCATGATTTACTTGCTGCCGAGTTGACGAATGCGCTCGATGATAGCTTGCCTTTACTTGCTAGAGACGGGGGATTTGTCGCGCGTGGCTATGATCATAAGCTCGATGATTTTTGCAGCCTGCGGGATAACAGTCGCAAACTCATTGCTTCTCTTCAGGCTGGTTATCAGGAAGAAACGGGTGTTCCAAACCTTAAACTTAAACACAATGCAGTGCTTGGGTATTTTATCGAAGTAACTGCATTACATGAGGCAAAATTAGTTAGTGACGAGCGTTTTATTCGCCGACAGACGTTGGCAAATGCTGTGCGCTTCTCAACAGTTGAGCTGTCTGACCTAGAAGCAAAAATTGCGCAAGCAGCTGATCGGGCTCTTGCACGGGAATTAGAGATTTTCTCAGAGCTCCGTGAAAATGTTTTGAAGCAAGGCGAAGCACTGGCAAGAGTGGCAGACGCTTTATCGTTGATAGATGTAATTGAAGGTCTTGCTCGACTTGCGACGGAGAGGGGATATGTTCAGCCTAAGGTCGATAAAAGCCTTTCATTTAATGTAAAAGATGGCCGTCATCCGGTAGTCGAGATGGGATTGTCTTCCGGGTCATTTGTTCCAAACAACTGCGATCTTTCTGTGGAAACAGCAAAGCGCTTATGGCTTGTCACAGGCCCCAACATGGCGGGCAAAAGCACGTATCTTCGACAAAATGCACTGATCGCCATTCTTGCTCAGATAGGCTCTTTTGTGCCGGCCTCTGAAGCTCACATCGGTGTTGTTGATAAACTATTTTCTCGTGTTGGAGCGGCTGACGACCTTTCCCGTGGGCGATCAACGTTCATGGTTGAGATGTTAGAGACGGCGGCAATTTTAAACCAGGCGGGTGATCGATCATTAGTCATTTTGGATGAAATTGGCCGGGGTACTGCGACATATGACGGTCTCTCGATAGCTTGGGCATCGGTCGAGCGGCTTCATGAAAAAAATCGATGTAGAGGACTTTTTGCGACCCATTACCACGAGCTCACTGCACTTGCTGAGAAGCTAGATGGTCTGGGTTTAGTATCTATGCGGGTTAAAGAATGGGAAGGAGATATAGCGTTCCTGCATGAAGTCATGCCTGGAGCTGCTAATCGTTCCTATGGCGTGCACGTGGCACGTTTGGCAGGTCTTCCAGCAGATGTTGTCCGTCGAGCAGCTAGTGTTTTGTCTCGCCTTGAGGCTGGAGAGGGCCCGGATGGAAGCAAACTCAAAATTGAAATGCCACTTTTTGCCCAAGTTCCTTTAGATCATGAAAAGTCTTCAACATCGCCTATCTCAGAGGGAGCTAAGAGCGCTTTGGAAAGGATAAGAAAAACTGAAATTGATGCTTTGACCCCTAGAGAAGCGATGAACTTACTCTATGAGCTGGCAGAGCTTGTAAATGACTTGGAAAATTAGACTCAGTAATTGAGAGGTTGATGAGACGATAGGACTTTTTAGTATTTAAGGTACTGAATTTCTCTGGAAATTTAGTTACTAAAAGATTGCCAAATGTCCTCATTCAAGGCTAAAGCGTCCCAGTCGTTTTAAAGAAACATAAATGTTTAAAATTTTTGTTTGCCTTCCTGACACAGTCCTGGATCATAACTAGGACTGATATGCGATTATAATGGCTGACGATATAATTTTGCCGGCGTAGCTCAGTGGTAGAGCAACTGATTCGTAATCAGTAGGTCCCCAGTTCAAATCTGGGCGTCGGCACCATTGATGTAAGCTTCTTAAAACCGAAACTTCGCGCCACTTTTTTCTCGGCATAAATTTATAAGCTTTGACGTTTTTCTATCAATCGAACAATCGACAAAATGCCTCCGGTGAATGAGCCAGTAACGATATCAATAGAAATATAGAAATTCCAGTCCAGGGAATTTTTAACGGCTCTTTGGAATAGGCATATCTATCTCTTGCTTTATAGATGAACCTTTACAAATAAGTTGTTCTGCAGAAATACAGCGTTTTAAGCGACAATCCCTTTTCCATCGGGAATTAACCAAAAAATATCGAAAT
>VMCJ01000097.1 GCA_008081395.1 Rhodospirillales bacterium
GATTTTCTTTGACCCAAAGACGGCCGGCACTTGCAAGATTTTGAGGCCATATTTTGGATAATTTTTCTACAGGAAAACTTCCGGTTTGAATTTTTCCAGAGAAACCAAAAAGATTGCCATTGTTTCCAAGTTTTAGATTAGCTTCACCTTGGGTATCTATGCCGGAAATAATTGATTTTACGTCGTAAACTAAAATTGAATTAGAATTTGCATCGAACTGGACCGTAGCTTCAGTTTCGGTGAATTCGATTTTTTCACTAAATTCTTTTGTATTTTTATATTGGCCATATGCTTGAATACGACTACGTGCAGTCGTCAATTTATTCTCTGAGATGCCGAACTTGAAGTCAGCTGTAACATTGCCTGCCAGCCCGCTTAATTGTTCATTTTTGATGTCTAAAATGTTGAGAAAATATTGAATATCGCCGTGTTTGATTTGGCCGGTAATATCGTAGGCATCTGATAAATGCGCACTGTCGTTTTGGATGATATTAGCTTCCAAAAGAATATCAGAGAGGTCATCGCCTAATTTGAGGCTTTTCACAACTATTTGCCCGGCTGCGAGATCAGCTGATACTTCAGCTGAAGCATCACCCACTGCAATTTTTCTTCCCTCGGGCAGGACTAGATGAGTACTTAGTGTTGATATGGATGCGTTGGTTGTTAAGCCCTTTAAATCCTGGTCAAAGTCAAATCGCACATCACCTGTGATTTTTCCTGTGAATTCTCCAAGTTTATAATCAAGGAGACGGCCTACTTGTGAAACAGAACCTAAGTCATTGTTGTTTAGATCAACTGTAAAAAAGCCGCCTTTTCCTTTGGATAGAGACACAGTGGCTTTCAGAGGACCAGAAGGAATATCTAGATTTGGGACAATATCTGTCCAAAACACTATGCGTTCGGGTGTTAGCGTGAGTCCTAAATTTGTTTCTGCAGAGAATAATTCATGGTTTGTAGTCTCATCAACGACTGCTATCGATGCTTCTTCTAAAAGGATATCTAGCGGGTCGTTTATTTGGATTTTATCGGCAATCCATTCTTTTGCGATGCTAAACAAATCATAGGATGTTTGCTTTTGTCTGAGTTCGTTTTTTGATTTCAGAGGACTTAGCGTTACAGCACGATCTTTATTCTTAGTAAGAAGTAGTGATGCCTTTTCGATATCTAGTCTTGAAGGTTTGACGTCTCCCTGAAGGAGGGCGGCTAAATCAAGGCGAATTTCGACGCTATCTGCTGATGCAATTGTAAAGCCATTTTCGTTGGCAAAATTTGCTCCAGAACCAACAAGTGCAGGTCTGTCGCCGTAGACTTGCAACCTAAGGCTATTGAAAGACGCGTTGAGGCCAGTACTTGAGTTTATCGACTTTTCTAAACTTGGCTTAAAGAAGGAGACATCTACTGGGCCGCTACTAAGACGCACGGCGATACCTATCGCCAATACCGCAGCAATAGCTAACGTTCCAACTATTATACGCAACGCGCTAAAGATAATATTGTCTCCCTAACGAAACATACCCAATTCGACTCTTCGTTAATCTTACATGATCTATTATCCTTCAGACGATGCAGTTCATAGACCTGATAAAAAAATCTCCACTTGTTTTTGAAACGCAACAAGCGAGAGAAGCGCTCAAAAGTGTGATGGATCTCAATGAAGGTACCATTTCTTCTTTTGTGCGTGTTCCTCTTGGGAATGATTTTTTATTGGGGGTCTTTGGGGGCAGTCCATTTCTTGCACAAGCCTCAAGAGTAAGGCCAAGCACTCTGGCTCATGTATTAAATGAGGGTCCTGAGGCCTCGTTTAACGATTGCTTAAAAGCATTCAGTGAATCAATGAATATTATGAACCAACGACAGTTTATGTCTGCTTTGAGAAAGGCGCGCACATCAACGGCTTTAACTGTAGGTTTGGCCGACCTTGGTGGAGTGTGGGACACTTTAAAGACCACCCGCCACCTTTCTGAAGCTGCCGACGCAGCAATTTCTGCGGCGGTTAATTGGCTTTTTATAGATGGCTTTCGTCGCAAAATATTTACTAGTGCTGAGCCATCAGGATTAATCGTATTGGGAATGGGAAAACTTGGAGCCTGGGAGTTAAATTATTCCAGCGATATCGATCTTATTCTGCTATATGACCCGGATAAAATTCCGATATCTAATCTAGATAGCATCCAGAATGAGATGACTAGGTTTGCCCGTGGTTTGGCGCAGCTTCTTGAAGAACGAACCTCAGATGGATATGTGCATCGCACAGATTTGCGTTTAAGACCTGACCCTGCCTCTACGCCTCCAGCTATCAGCGTTGAGACAGCGGCAGTTTATTATGAAAGTATTGGCCAAAATTGGGAACGTGCAGCGATGATCAAAGCGCGGCCAGTCGCTGGCGATATAGAAGCGGGTCAATCGTTTCTTGCTTCTCTACGTCCTTTTATTTGGCGCAGGACACTCGACTTTCATGCGATAAGGGACATCCAGTCTATTAAACGGCAAATTGACCGCCGAGGTGGGTACAAACCTCTAAGTGTAGAAGGTCATGATGTAAAACTCGGCCGGGGTGGTATTAGGGAAGTAGAATTTTTTGCTCAAACCCAACAGTTAATATGGGGTGGTAGAAATCCCTCATTGCGCTCATCTAGCACAGTTGATGCCCTAAAATCATTGAATGCAGTAGGTTTGATAACACCTTTGACATGCAAGGAAATGTCAGACTGCTACTTGAAGTTGCGCGATATAGAGCACCGTCTTCAAATGGTTGATGATCGACAAACTCATACAATCCCGGAGTTATCTGGCATTGAGAAATTTTCCCGGTTTGCTGGCTATCAAGATGTCAATGATTTTTGCACAGATCTCCTAAACACACTGCAAACTATTGAGCGCAACTTTGCAGAGTTGTTTCCTGATCAAGAAGGACTTGGGGGTATTGCTGGTGGTGCATTAGTCTTCACAGGAAACGAAGATCATCCAGAGACAATCAATACTCTTTTAGAGATGGGCTTTGCCTCACCCTCCAGAGTGATTGGCATTATTCGTTCATGGCATCACGGCCGAGTACGTGCTTCTCGAGCCCCCCGTGCAAGAGAAATCTTAACAGAATTAACTCCAGTTCTTTTGATGGAGTTTTCTAAAGCTCCTAATCCTGATGTAGCTTTTCTAGCTCTAGATGGGTTTGTGCAAAAGTTGCCCGAGGGAGTGCAATTCTTCTCTCTACTGCAAAGTAATCCTCATTTGATGGCGTTTTTGGCAAGAGTACTTGGTCAGTCGCCGTATCTCGCAAATTTGATTAGTCACAGGCCTAATGTGCTCGATGTGGTTCTTACGGATGAATTTGAAAAGGCTCCAGGAAATAAGAATGATTTAGAAGCCCAATTAGAACAAGAAATATCTGATGTGGATGACTTTCAAGATTTATTGGATGGCTGCCGTAGGTGGTTGAATGATCTGCGGCTCAGGCTTGGTGTTCAGACTTTAGAAGGTCATTTAGAGCCGAGAAACTCGAGCGTGGCTCTATCTGACGCGGCCGACATAATTTGTTCGAAATTGTTAAGCTCCATAATGAACGAGTTTAGCGATCAGCACGGAGATCCTCCCGGAACGTTTGCGATTATAGCTTATGGGAAATGGGGCAGTCAGGAGTTAAGCATTGGTTCGGATTTAGACCTGGTTGCAGTTTATGATGCTCCAATGGATGCCATATCACTCGGAAAAAGGCCTTTATCAGCACCTGTTTATTTCATGCGTCTTACTCAACGACTTGTTAGCGCATTAAATATACCGACGGTTGAGGGGCGGTTATTTGAGGTTGATCTGCGCTTAAGGCCATTAGGATCGGATGGACCATTAGCTACCCAGTTTGAAAGTTTCGAAAAGTATTTGATGGGTTCAGCATGGACTTGGGAGTTGATGGCATTAAGCCGTGCAAGGCCGGCTATTGGCGATCAAAAGCTTCTTCAACAGTTTGAAGAGCTTCGTGCCCGAACATTAAGAGCCGCGTCTGCAAGACCTCGTTTATTTTCCGACGTTATTGAAATGCGTACACGAATTTTATCAGAGAAAGGCCGTGGCGGAGTATGGGATATAAAGCAGAGGTCTGGAGGGTTGATCGATCTTGAATTCCTTACGCAGGCTTTAGTCTTAGTACACGGAGAAAATAACGATGTATTGGCTTCTAGGTCTCCGTGGGAACAAGCAAGAGCATTTCGCTCTTTGAATGGCTGTTTAAATACGAAGGAATTACTAAAAGCGGCTGAATTTTGGCAAAAACTTCAATGGTTACTGCAACTTGTTGGTCACGATGAAGTTGTTGGAGACGAAATTTTACATAAGGAAACCCAACAAGTTCTTGTTAAAGCATTAGGCCTGGAAGACTATGAGGAGCTTGCCCATATTAGGGAAGAGATAAGCGCAGCAGTAGCTGCAGCTTTTGAAACGCATATTGTTGGCCGAGAGGCCTCGTAAAATTAAGGATTTGGCAATGCTTGATGTTGGTGATGTTGCTCCAGACTTTACCCTTCCAACTGATGGTGGAGGGGAGATGACGCTGTCTAGTATGCGTGGAAAGAAGGTTGTTCTGTACTTCTATCCAAAAGACGACACCTCAGGTTGTACCAAGGAGGCCTGCGATTTTAGAGAGAAAATATCAGAATTCACGAAGGCTGGAGCAGTGGTTCTAGGTATGTCACCTGATAGTGTTAAAAAGCATGACAAATTTAAAGCAAAATATGATCTTCCATTTTCTTTGGTGGC
>VMCJ01000001.1 GCA_008081395.1 Rhodospirillales bacterium
AAAGGCCCACAGTAGAAAGTACTGAGTATCGGCCTTCAATTGCAGTGCTAACACTGATCCGAGGGATACCATACACATCTGCTATTTTGGAAAGAAGGCTAGGTTTTGCTTCAGTAATAATCGTAAATACATCTTTAAGTACGACTGTGGAGGAGACTTTTAACCAAGATATACAGGTTTGAGTTTGCAGAACTGTCTCTGCTGTTGATCCGGATTTTGATATTGCAATGAAGTGAGTATTTGAGGGGTCTGCAGAGGAAAAAAAAGCTGCGAAAGTGACTGGGTCAACATTATCGAAGAAAATTACTCGTGGTCGCCCTGGTCTAGGCCCAAAGCCGTGGTCAGCAAGTCTGACTAATGTTTGACCTCCAAGGCTTGAGCCCCCTGTTCCAAGTATTACAACTGTTTCAGCGCCAACACAGATCCGTGCAGCTGTTTCTATAATTTCCTCTAGGTCATCGGTTTTATCTGCGAGAGCAAGAATTTCATTCTCACCATTCTCTCGCGCTATCTGCAAATCCGACAGATCATTACCAAGAGAGGAGGTCAATTCGATTAATTGGTCCTCTGGCAAACCCGCTAATCCAATTGTTCCTTCGAGGTCTTGAGTGTAGCCAATCATCCTTAATCATCCAATTTTGAAATGGCTTTCCACTGATCTAAACCTTCAGCGGAACCTGCGACGGAAAAAGTTAAATTATTCGGATCGAACAGTTTTGAAGCGACGCGTTTTGCATCTTGTAGAGTTATAGCATCAATCTCAGCATTCCGATGATCTAGATAGTTCTTTGGTAAATTGTTCACTCGCATCGAGAGCAGTGTTTGAGCAATTGCGGTTGTTGAATCAAGCGCTAGGGGCAAAGAGCCAATAAAGTAAGATTTAGCGTCATCGAGTTCTTTTTGGGTTGGACCATCTAATGACATCTTTGCCCACTCTTCCTCTATCACAGCTAGAGTTTCTTCTACTGTGCTGTTCTGAGTGCTGGTAGAGCCCAAAAGTAACGCGGCTGATTCCAATTCTGTATTCGAAAGATTGATACCATAGACTAGACCGCGCTTTACACGGACTTGGTCCATTAGCCTACTGCCGAAGCTTCCGCCCATGATTTCTGACAATAAAGTTGCGGTGCGCCAATCCTTATCCTCTCTGCGCAATCCACTTCCCCCAAAAACAATTGTGGATTGTGGGCTTTCCATTCTGACAGCCAAGCGACCCGGTGTTTGTGGCCAAATTACGGTTTGAGGACCTATAGCTGAGCCTGAAGCATTCAATGGTAAACGACCAAAAGCGAGATCAATAACGTTTTCTAAGTCGGTTGGAGAGATATCTCCCGCAGCTGCCACTAATAAGCGATCGCGGCCAAACCTCTTCTTCATTAGAGCAAGGAGGTCGTCCTTAGTTATCTTTTCAAGTGTTGAGATATTACCTCGAGCCGAGCGAGCATAAGGGTGACTTTGAAAACCAGCTCCAAGAAAAGCTCGATAGGCTTGGTGGGAAGGGCTTTCTAAAGCGGTTTTGAGGGATGCCAGGTGAGCAGCACGCACTCGTTCAAGGTCGCTTGTATCTAGACGAGGCGTTGTCAGTATTAGGCCTAGAAGTTCAGCTGCCTCTTTGACGTTTTTTGAGAGAGTGTAAAGGGAGCCAGAAATGGCATCTTGACTGGCGTTGAAGCTGATTGAGGTGGAAATGTCAGCCAAGCGTTTCTTGAGGGAAGGGCCCTTCATGTCCCCAGCGCCCTCGGTCAAGAGGTCCGCTAAAAGGCGCGAACGGCCTTGCAAATCGGATGGGTCAGTAGCTGCACCACCACGGATTCGAAAAGCAATTGAAACTACAGGAATGGTAGAATCTGATGCCAGCCATGCATCAACCTTGGCTTTCTCAACAGCAACTATCTCAAGAGCTGCAAGAGGTGCTGAGGCAAATGAAAAAAGTAAAATAAGTACTGGGAGAGCTCGATTTATCATCATGGTGAAGCCGTTTTAGGAATAAGCCATCCTGTTGCAGAGCGCTCTAGTCTAAACAGTGATTTTGCAGCTTTATCGACCTCCAATTTTGTTACTGCTTGTATTCTCGTCGGCCAGGCTTCGACATCATCAATAGTGCTTCCATTGATAAGGCTGTCACCAACAATTCGAGCTGGGCCTTCAAGGCTGTCTCTAGCGAAAATGGCTTCTGCTAATAACCTGTTTTTAGCAGCTTCAACTTCGGTCTCTGCTATACCATTTTGCAATAAATCCTCGATAACTTCTTGTATTTCCTTTTCCAAGGTATCGAGACTAATCCCCGGCAAGGGTAAGGCATAAATGCCTGATGATCCAAAGTCGCGGCCACTCCCATCATACCAAAAAGTTGCATTCAGCGCTTTCTTGGCCTGAATGACCAGGGCTTTGTAGATCGCCCCAGTTTCTCCGCCTAAGACTTCAGCAAGAACATCGAGCGCATAAGGCTCTCGCGCTTGGCCATTATAAGCTGGCGCTAAGTACAATCTTTGAAGAGATGATTGACGAACACGAGTGTCTTCATGGATGACCCGCCGCGGCGAGGTGTGTTCTGGCTCATGAAAAATTTGTTTTGATGGCAGAGATCCACTTGGAATCTTTCCGTAACTTACCTTTGCAAGAGCTAATGCATCTTCAGGACGAACGTCGCCTGATATGACTACAATGGCATTATTAGGCTTATACCAAGTCCGATAAAATTTCATGGCATCTGCCCTAGTCAAAGCAGAAACCTCCGGTTTCCAGCCAATAACTGGCCGTCGATAAGGGTGGCTCAGGTACAGGGCAGCATTTAGAGTTTCATAAAGGATGCCAGCAGGGCGATTTTCAACTCGGGAAAGACGCTCTTCTAAGACTACTGCAAGTTCTGAGCGTGCGATTGCATCGTCGAAGCTCAGATTGGTCATGCGATCAGCTTCCATTTCCATCATCTCCCCAAGCTTGTCAGAGGAAACTACCTGGAAATAAGCAGTGTGATCTTTGGACGTAAAAGCGTTGTCACGGCCACCATACTTCGTAACAAGGCTGGAAAAGGCACCAGATTCTATATTGGCAGTACCTTTGAACATGAGGTGCTCAAGAAAGTGGGCAAGCCCGGTCTTGCCAGGGTCTTCATCCATTGAGCCAACGCGATAATAAATAAAATGGGCAACTACTGGCCGCCGATGGTCCTCAATTACAACCAACTCAAGACCATTTTCTAAAACAAAACGAGTTGGTTTAAACACCTCGGCAAATGCTAAATTTGCGGTGTTTATTGCGAAAAAGAGAGTTAATGCAAAACTCTTGACTCGATTGGATGGAATACCCATCAGAAGAGTCTTATTCCTCCTGATGATGAGGATCTTTCAATGCGAATTACAGGGGTTTCGCCATCAGTAGGTAGTTTACCTGATGCGGTATTCTCTTTAAGGCGCTTAGCCTCTCCTTCAGCATCAACTATGGTGCCAGGGGTGTCCTGTTTACGCCAAAACATAAGCTTCTCTACAAAGCCACGATCGTCAGATGCGAGTATATTTGCTTCTTGATCCACCTTTTGCCGGATATTTGGATCAGCATTCGTTGCATCTAAATGTGACAGAAGGGCCTGCTCGCCTTGGTCGTCCTGGGCTGAGCTATACTCCTTTATTTCTCCAATTTTATTATCTGATCGACCAGCATGAAATGTGAAGCCTGCCTTCGATTGGGTAGATGACTTATCTTGTTGGGCCTTTAACGTGTTTTGTCGGCCAGTTAGGAGAGTCCGAGCCTTTTCGCGTTGTTCCTGCTGTCCTACCCCGCTCTCTCCTGGCTTGGGTGGCCTGAGATTATAGTTAGGCGGCAAGCTTAGCGGTGCGTTTCGCACAACGGTGAATTCATCAGGTGCTTTCTTTTCAAGCCCCAGCTCATCTTTAACGCTGCCGCAACCTGCGGTCATAGCTACCAAAACAGTGACGGAGAAAACGCGTAATACGTTTTGCATACCGGGCCCTACCTTCAGAGACATGATATTACTTACTTAGTCGAACGTCGATCTGGCCACAAGGAATCGATGAGAATTAAGCCAACTCCGCAAGTAATTGCTGAATCAGCAACGTTGAAAACCGGCCAGCTCCACGATTTCCAGCTTAATAAAATAAAATCGACCACAGCTCCATAGATAGCTCTATCAATTACGTTTCCAATTGCGCCACCTATGATAAGGCCAAAGGCTAGACCGACTACCAGTGACGTTGAATTCCAGAGCTGCCACAACAAGAAAGCCGAAATTAACACCGCAATCAAAATAAACGCACTCGGTGGAACCACTCCACCACCTAAAAACCCAAAACTAATTCCTTCATTCCAAGCGAGTATAAAGTCCATAAATGGGAAAACATTGATCATATTCGGCGGGGTAAGTTGCTCCAACGCCCAGTATTTAGTTGCTTGATCCAGCACAATTGTTGCCCCAATTATCAGAAGGCCGGAGCGCTGGATTATGTTCATTTTGCGATTTGGCTAAAGCTATTGACCGCGTCAGCGCAACGTCCACATAAATCTGGGCGCTCTGGGTTGCTCCCTACATTTGGAAGGTGTCGCCAGCATCGATCGCACTTTTCATCTGTTGTTCGCGTTGGCTCAACTGCCACTCCAGCCACCTCAGGAACACGAAATGCATTGATTGGGCCATCCCCAATCTTCAGATTTATAGATGATGCGATTGTTACT
>VMCJ01000090.1 GCA_008081395.1 Rhodospirillales bacterium
GCAAGTAGACTAGCTGCAGCAGTGGCTAAATAAGCGGCCATGTTTTCCAACTGAATATCCTCCCAAAATCTTGGATTATGTATCCATAACTATAAAAGGCAGGGCGTATAAAACCGCTGTCCTCTATATCGCTATCAAAACTTTATGCGAATTTCAAATCGGACACCAGCAACGTCTTTGGCATTTTCTCGGAGGGCATAAATGCCATCGGTGCGAAGAATTACACGGTTGGTAAGGGGTTTTTGATACCGAAATCCAACCGCATATTGAGCCCCTTGAGCTGCTTGCCCAGCCTGGTTGTCACCCTCTAACATCTGCACGGTAGATGCTTCTACAACTAGCTGCTGATCAAGGCTAAAGAGGTAATTTATACCAATGGCGCCACCGAATGTATCATTCGCGGTATCATCGAGTTTTGGAAAACTGGTCATGCCATCGGTTTCAAACGTTATGCCTGTATTTCTTAGAAGGCCACCGTTGTTCTTAGCTAAAGCCTGCGGCTTATCCATGCCAATCCAAAAATTGCCATAGGGGACATAAGTGCCTGGTTTGCTTGTAATGAGAGAGTTTTCAACTAGGAGTGCGAAGCCGTCCGCAGTTTTTGCTCGGTTATTCGTGTCCTGACCTACGGCACCAAATAGCCGAACGCTGTTTGACAGCCAGCCACCATACCTTCTGGTAAAGGCACCTGTAATGTTGAAATAATCAACATCCCCGACTTCCTGAGTACCTTCGACGTAACCAATTCCAAACTCAGAGTAACCTTCAAACCATTCAATAAATGCCGCGGCACCAAAGAGCATTGCCTCATTATTGAATGCTGTGCCGTTAGCGTCTGCAATCGCAGGAGAATCGATTTCGCCAAAACCAGAGAAAAAGGTAATGTCCATGTTGGTGATATCAAGCATCGGGCTGTTCATAGACGGAAAGGCAAAACCTCCGCCAATAAATGCATCATCCACCCACAGACCATTTTGCATAATTAAAGGAACTAATCCAAACGAAAATGGGAGATCTTGCGATTGATATTCATCAGTTAAACCAGATGCGATCACGCCTAGATCGCCTTCAAAGAATAGTGTCTCTAAACCAGCATCAACATCACCGTTGAAACCATTATTTCCACTATCATCTCCCGTTCTGAAGCCTGCTATATTTGCTCCCTGGTCGATAGGCTTTAAAAAGGCATGTATTCTCTCGGTTGAAGTAATTTTAAGGTCAACATCCAAATTCAGGATATTCGCCCACTCAAACACTTCGTCGTTACCGATATCATTTCCTGCAGCTGCAGTTCTGAAATCGCCAAAGACTGAAAAGGCCCAAGAAAAGGGGTTTTTGTCGCCTAAATCTTTGAAACCATCAGATTGGTTAAATGGTCCTTCGATATATTGTGGCTGTCCAATCTCAATAATTGGTCTGGGTTCCTTGATATCTTTCTTGCCACCATAAATTTTAATCTGCTCTTCCGCGCTGTATGGCTTATCCTCGTAGGTGGGATCAGCTTTAAAAACGCTATCGTCGTAGTCTGTGGTACGCACACTACCGTCCATCTCGCGTGGCCTATCGATATCTGGCCCTGCCGCAAAGGCGATATTAGGAGAGGACAGGAGCATTAACGAAGCGCTTGCCGCTACCATTAGGGGCTTATGCCTGCTCCAGGCGAGCTCAATACCTCTCATGGATTTAGACCCTTTAAAGATAAGACCAATAGAAGAGGACACATTAAAATGTTTGAATGAAAACATCTCGGCGCTCTACTTAACGTCGAATTCGACGGTGTAGGCGTGGAAATCTAACATCCATTCATTCATGGCTTCTTCCATCTCAGGCGTAGCTTCGACGAAACGCATGAAATACATCGGCTCAGCACGACTGCGCATCCTGATTGCCATTTTGTATGTACCTTTCTCTACCATCGCGCTTGAGGGCACTCTAAAGTTTGCATCACGAACCCCAAGAGGCGGGATTGAGCGTCCTTCCATCCTGATAAAGGGAGGATGGTTCAGAATGGTTGTAGGTACGTTTGGTGGTCGTATAAACGGTAGCTGATCGATATCGACGTTAATTGGAAGATACCATTCCCGATCAGTTCCTTTCACATTTGTAAAAAGGAATTTTGTTTGAAGATTGAACAACTGATTATCATGTTCAATTGTTCCGGCAGCAACATCTAGGGAGTGGTTATCGGCCATATCTCCGATGCTATCAACATAGCCTGACTCCCATACAGTTTTACCTGATGGGGATACCACAGCTACGTTGAGCCAAATTTCTGGCTGTGCCCCAAGAGACCCCGATGGAAGGTTATGACCATCGTCGGTGTTTGTAACTTTAATCTTGAAACTCATCGATGAGCCCGATCTAGGGGCACTTGAGAAAAATGGACCATCTAAACGTGAACCATTTTCCATAACTTGACGGCGAAGTTCACGCTTTTCTTCCAAAAGTTCGATGTTCTCTTGAATAATTTCATATGCTTCTTCGCGATCAACTACATCAGCCCATGCATCAGGGAAGATGTCTTCACTGATTTCTCCAGCATCCACCTTTTCTTCGAACTCTGGGGAGCCCCATCCGGCTCGATAGTCAAATTGCAACCAATCCTCGATTGGTATTTCAGCAGCATCAGGGTTATGCGGGAAAATCCCAGGATGGGCTATTGGATATCCTGGACCGTAGAAGGCGTGATTGGAATGTTTACGGTCTGGATCGATCTCTTCACCATTTACGATAGCTACAGGAGCGGTTTCGTATCCATCAGCACGGCCTGGCACTTTGCCCATATGACAATCTTGGCAAGTAACGCCTGCCGCTGCGGCAGGAGAGTTGCGATATTGGTCCCAAACAACCTCCAGTTTAATTCCTGGGTTCACAGCAACCTGGTGACAAGACACACAGAATTCGGACTTATTAATCTGATCAAACTTGTAAATACCTGTATGAATTTGCGCGCCACGCTCATCGGGGCTGGCTGATACGCGGTATTCATCTCGGTTATCAATGATTTTTTGAAGAGTTTTTCCATCACCTACGCCGGTGACTTTAGAATAAATCGGTCCTGGCACGATATGACGTTCGCCATTCACCTTGTAAAATTGATCTTGCACCCGGTGACAGGTGATACAGGTCACACCCTCACGCGCAATCTGACTGCGTTCCCAAAGAGGGAGGTCTCTACGTTCGTTTAGCTGAGTTCCAACCTGTTGATGGCAGCGAACGCAAAATGCACGAATTGTGCCGCTCGAAAGATCGTTAATCTTCTGCTCAAATTTATGGAACATTGGGGAAATAGATGAGTAAGCATGGTTGCTTGACGCCCACTCTCTATAGATCTGTTTATGACAGGTCCCACATTGCGCAGCAGTTGGATAATTCTCTTCAGCAAACACGTCAGCGTGTGGATCAGAAGCACTCTTTTCTGCCCGACTTTGTGTGGCGGGCACAATTAGTAAGAGTGTAAGAAAAGCGGCGGCAAAGTGGCGGGCCAGCTGCAACGGGCAGCTCTGGTTCGTCATGTCGTCGTTCCTTAATTTTGTCGTTTTCTGATAGTTGGCTCGGTATGATATTGATGACACGTTACACAGGTTTGTTGCACACCGCCTTCTTTATGGCAATCGCTACAAACAGATTTTTTAATTGGTCCAAATTCTTTAGGGTGTGAAGGGGAATTTTTTTCTTCTCCAGAGGTGGTTTTTGAAGTTTCTACGCCTTGATGACAAGTCGCGCAGCCCGAACCAACGTTTAAGACATTCAAGTGAGGGGTATGATTAAACTCGGTGAAAGGGCGCAGGTCTTGACTGGGAATTTTCCAAGTTACGGTCGTTAACGAAGGGTCTGATACCGGGGCAACATGGCACTTAAAGCAGCGTCCTGGTCCATCCGCAGGATGAAGCATTTTTTCAGTGACTTGATTGCCCAAATCACTCTCACGAACCTCCTCACTAAGAGAAAATTCAATCCAATTTCTAACAACGCTATCCGAGTGCCCGGTTGGCATGTAACTGATCTGATAAGGGCTGGCTTGCCAGCCTTTACCTGGTTCTGGATCTCTAAGAGCTTCATACTCCTGATTAGCAGTCCAGGCACAGACCACACGCTGTACAAGCTCATCAGAAAGACCCGCCAAAAGATTGTTCGGGGAGCCTCCTGTCGCTTCGAGCAATTCCGATAGAGGTTCATATCCATTTTGAGCAAGCTCAATGAGCAGGCTTGCAACGTCTTCGCTGTAAGCGTCTAGATCATCTGACGGATGTTTTAGAAGATATGATAAAACTGCGGGAAGGTATTCCAGTGAAACTGCTTCTTCTCGATCAAAAGCCTCCTCAAATTCAGCTTTAGTTTCGGTGAGCGCTTCTGCGGTATCTGCGGCCGCAGTCACTGCTGCTTGGAGTTCTGAGGAGTCATTTTCTTCAAATGCTTCCGATACAGAATTAAGTGAACTTATCGAGTCAGCTACTGCACTTATTAGAGTTTTTGCAGGCTCTATTTCTGCTTGGGAGAAACCGCATGTTTCAGCCGCATCTGCTGTTAGTGTAGGGTCACTGAGTTCCGGCAAACCAATGACAGCAAAGCCTTGTTCTCGAATGGCTTGCTCATGACAGCCAGCACAACCAGTATCGAAACTCCCTGGTAATAGTCGTCC
>VMCJ01000033.1 GCA_008081395.1 Rhodospirillales bacterium
GCTGCCTTTTGGCTTTCTGCCCGGCGGACGAATTGGGCAGGCGAATTAGAGTTTATGAAGAAGCTCGAAAATTAGACCCGCCGTTGATGATAGAAGTTAGGCCGTTTACTGAGGGAGATGCTACTGAAGTGATTGTTGCAACTCCCGATCATCCGGGCTTATTTGCTAGGATTGCAGGTGGTTTGGCACTGGCCGGAGTTGATATCGTTCAATCACATGCGGCGACGTTGGCCGATGGTTTTGTCTTGGATGTTTTTGTCGTTGAGAGTGACCCAGAGGGGGATGGGGTTAGCCGCAGAGACAAACGAATTCGTGAATGCGTGAAAGCTGCTTTGTCTGGAGAGATTAACTTGTCAAAGGAGCTTTCAAAGGCCCCACCTTGGAAGCGCCGATCAGAAGTATTTTTGGTCCCTCCACAGGTGGTAATTGATAACAAAGCAAGCCGCACGCACACTGTGATTGAAGTGGTTGGGCGTAATCGGACAGGATTTTTAAATAAAATAGCTTGGACGTTGACCCAGCAGGGGCTTCAAATTGGTCAATCACGCATCAATACATATGGTGAACGAGCGGTTGATGTTTTCTATGTAAAAGATGTGTTCGGGCTCAAGATGGAGCAGGAAGGCAAAATTAACGCCGTTCGGAAAGCTTTGCTTCAAGCTCTAGAGGAACTGGCTGAAATTTGAATTCACAAATTCAAGAAAAATGTAATTAGTGACCTGTCTTTAGTTATTTTCTCATAGGATTAGAAATGGGTGTTATCACTTTAAAAACTATGTTCGGGGATTTTCCTGTCAGTGAAGCTTTTAAACGCGGGGACTTCGCCTCTCCGGGTTTAAAACTGGACATGACTGATGTTCCAGAAGCCCATAAGTTATTCAAACCGGTTGTTCGTGAAATGACTTTTGATGTTGCTGAACTTTCGGTGATGACATTTTTAATTGCGAAATCTAGGGGTGTACCTCTAACCCTTCTGCCAGCAGTTTTGCTGGCGCGTTTTCAACATCCTTACATAGTTTATAACGCTAAAAGAGGGGTGCTTCAGCCAAAAGACCTTGAGGGTCTTCGAGTTGGAATTAGGTCAATCACTGTCACAACTGTGACATGGGTTAGAGGCATGTTAATTAATGATTTCGGTGTAGATTTGTCGAAAATTAACTGGGTGACCTTTGAAGATGCCCACGTTGCCGGGGTTGAAGATCCACCAGGTGTGCATCGAGCCGGCCCAGAAAAATCAATTGATCAAATGTTAATAGAGGGTGAGTTGGATGCTGCCATTCTTGGTGCGCCAGTGAACCACCCAGATGTCAAAACTCTTTTTTCAGATCCAAGCCTTGCTGCTGCAGAGTGGCATACCAAGCATAATGCCATTCAGCTAAATCATATGGTTGTCGCAAAAAATGAAGTGCTAACGAAACATCCTGATGCAATCTGTGATGTTTATCGTCAGTTAAAAGCGAGTAAAGCTGCGGCTGGCCTGCCAAAAAATGGTGAAATAGATCTTAATCCGTTTGGTTTTGAAGGTAACCGACATAATTTAGATTTGGCGATTGATTGTGTTTACGCGCAAGGTTTGATTGATCGCAGATATAGTGTGGACGAACTTTTCGACGAAGTTACCAGGTCGTTAAATTAGATCAGTTAAGTCTCTGATTTAATAAAAAACGGCATCTAAATTAAACAGTGGTTTAGCTTTAATTTTCCCTCTACTCATCAACAAACCTGACCCAGTCCTCAAGAGGAGCTCTCTCGGTTACCAAAGAATTTGCTACTTCTGATTTGTCCTCGTATCCGAGAGCCATGCCGCAAACAACAACTTGATTTTCTGGGATGCCACAAGTGGCTCGTATGATTTTGTGGTAGTCACCCCATGCTGCTTGAGGGCATGTATCTAGACCCTCTATCCGGGCGGCAGTCATCACATTTTGCAGCATCATGCCGTAGTCAAGCCAACTGCCAATTTCCAGCTCACGCTCTATTGTAAAAATAATGCCAACTGGAGCCCCAAAAAACGTAAAATTTTTATCATGTTGTATTTTCATTTTTTCCATATCGCCTTTTGCGATACCGACTAGGCCATAAAGGTCCCATCCAACCTTGCGGCGTCGAGCAAGGTAGGGTTCTGGAAATTTGTCAGGATAAAATTTAGTTTCCGAGATATGTTCTTCATTAGCATTCCTAGCCGCCAACACTGAGTCTGTGAGACGTTTTAGTGCAGAGCCAGTTAATACTGTTGCTAGCCAAGGCTGAGTGTTGGTGCCTGATGGTGCCCTAGCCGATACATCTAGGATACGTTTTATGCAGTCCATCGATACAGATTGCTGAGTGAAGCCGCGAACGGAACGGCGTGAGGTAATTGCATCAAAGGCACTCATTTTTCCTAAAACTCCAAACTTAAATTTTTTCTGGAAGTGATTTTAATAAGGCTTGGCCAGTACAGATCATATCCGCACTAGTACTTCTATACCGATGGATTGCCTCCAGGATAAGGTTTTGTGTCTCATCGGACGGTTGGAATAAATTTTCTGGAGGTTTGGGAAGGCTTGTAAAAAGTTGCCGGCCAGCAGCTACAATCCCGTTAATGGCTCGTTTTTCTGCTTCGATAACACCAGGTTTTGTGCGTCTATTTGGAATGACTGTTGAAAGGTATGATGCGAATTTTGGCCATCTTGCATAGTGACGGTAGAGAGCTGGAAGGAAGGGTTGGCCAGCAATAGGTACCATTAGTCCATCTAACTCGTTGCGGAGTTTCGAAGATAGTTGATCCATCATTGGCAATTCTGGCATGCCAGGTAACATCTCTGGATGGCTGACCTTACTTTCTTCTAACCCATTCCCAGAAGGAAGAGTTTTGTCTTTTACAATTGGTTCCAGAAGAGCTCCAGTAATCACATTCACCGGGGAAACTCTGGCAAAGTTTTCTGCAATATTCCGAATTTCTTGCAAGCTATCCGTGTTTATCTCCAAGTCGTTTAGAAAAGAGGGTGTAAGCTCAGAAAAAGCTGGTGGAGCTGCGTCAGAAGCTGCTTTCCATGCAGCCGATGGAGCTACACCAGAGATCATTGTGGGCCTTATAATTGTCCAACCAAACTCAAGAACACCAGGAAGTGTCGCTAGGTAACGCTGTAAGGTTGATACGTAGGGTACGCCAGAACAGAGTCGAATTTCCGCATAAATCTCAGCAATTTCTCCAGAAGCATCTGCTTCCAAAAGTTCAGGAAGATAACTCATGTTTTGCCCCGTGAAGATGTTGTTTTTCAAGCATAACATGACACCCTTTTACGCCATTAACGATCTGAGAGACCCTCAAATCTCCGCAAATACTCAAGAGCGCATAGACGTCTTCTCGTGAGAGATTACTTCGAGAAGTCGCAAGCTTAATCATTTCCCTTAGGGCCTGCTTTGCAGCTTGATCCAGATCAGGGTCTAGACCGAGAGTAATGTAATGAGTGTCGGTTTCTGCATAAGGCAAACTAATTTTCTGGTCTTTGTGTAAATGAAATTCGAATGTCCCGGTCAGTGCAGTTTCTATGGCAGTTACGTTCACTTCTCCATCGCCTTGTAAGGCATGGCCGTCACCTGCAGAAAAGTTTGCACCGTCAACAAAAACGGGAAAGAAAATTCGAGCTCCTACCCCTAATTCTTTGCAGTCTAGGTTTCCACCAAATGCCCTAGGTTCAATAGATCTAACCATTCCCCAGTTTTCTGGTGGTGCAGTACCCATAACGCCGAAGAATGGGTTTAAGGGTAATTCAACTCCCCATGGTAATCGGCCCTGCATTCGATCTTGATCCAGTGCGATATGGATTAATTTGTATTCATCAAAGTCTTCATAAAGAGCGCCAGAGAGAGGCCTGATATAATTCCAGCCCCAATCAGATCCCAGTTTAATGTCCTTCACTCGTACCTCTAAAACATCACCCACTTCTGCCCCAGCAACCTGAATCGGGCCAGTCAGAATATGGCCACCTTTAAATGGTGGCTCGAGATTTTGGTGTATGTCGCTGTAAGCTTGGGGTACATAAAATCCGGTTTTAGGGACTACTGCGGGGCCGCCTGAGATGGCTTCAATCACCACAGTATCTCCAGGAGAGATCTGTAATACAGGTGCGATATCGGCTGAAAAATTACCCCAATGGCAGGTTTTGGAACTTGCTGAAAGGCGATGCGTTTTTGTCATAATTTTTGCAATACCATTTGAACAGTTTTAGCTTGGCTTCTTCTTCGATTTGAGTTTGGTGTAGACGTCTGCGCCTATCATAACAACGAAATTTTTTCTTAGGTGACTCGCACTATTCAGACTTCCATTTCAGATGACGTTTTGAATTGTAATTAGAAAGTTCCTCTAATTTTTTGGTTGGATCGGTCATAAGTTTCTTAAAATTAACTTAATTCGTCCGAGATTTTTTGAGCCAAAGTGAAGTTTCCAACGCACCATTAGGGAAAGGCGGAAGATCAG
>VMCJ01000096.1 GCA_008081395.1 Rhodospirillales bacterium
TGGTGCCCCGGATAGGATTCGAACCTATGACCTACCGCTTAGGAGGCGGTCGCTCTATCCCCTGAGCTACCGAGGCTATCTTTCCGGCAATGTATCAGCCAAGCCCCAAAATCCAAGTAAAAACCGCAAAGTTATTGATTTCGCACTTTATGGCCTCAGACCAAACCCCGTTACTCCTGGCTTCAGAGCCTTCTGAGCCAAAGTTGCAAAGTCAGTAAGTAAAGGACGCGTGTCTCGTGGGTCTATGATTTCCTCGACCCAAAACGCTTCAGCCGTTCGGAACGGTGATCGAAGCGCTTCTAGGCGCTCTTCAATTGCTGCAAGTTCAACATCGGGATCTTCTGCTGCGTCAAGTTCAGCACGATATGCGGCTTCAATGCCACCCTCTAATGGCAAAGAACCCCACCACCCACTAGGCCAAGCATAGCGTGTGCAATACCTACCAACGTTTACATGGGCACCACCAGCGACACCAAAAGCTGCTCGAACAACAATAGCACACCACGGAACAGTGGATTGATTTATGGCAGCCATGGCACGAACACCATGTCGAATGGTAGCAGCCTTTTCTGCCTCTAGACCGATGTGAAACCCTGGACAATCAGCAAGGTAAACGACCGGAAGATGAAACGTCTCGGCCATGTCAACAAAACGTATTAACTTGAGGCAACTCTCAGCAGTCCAGGCGCCTCCAAGAATCATTGGATCACTGGCTAATAAAGCAACAGGCCAGCCATCTAAACGAGCGAGGCCGGTGATGATGGAACGACCAAAGTTACTCCCCATTTCAAAAAAAGAGTTTTTATCAACCACAGACTGAATGATTGGCCTCATTTTATATGCCCGACGGCGGTTCTTTGGGATCACAGAAATTAGGGTCTCATCACGACGTTGAGGGTCATCTTCAACCGGCCCACGTGATGCTAATTCATCCACCGAACTTGGCAGGTATGAGAGAAAACGACGGGCACGCTCAAAGGCCTCCTCTTCGGTATCAACAGCATCATCGACCCCACCAGCACGTGTCTGAATTTTCCATCCCCCGAGTTCTTGTTTTGTTAAATCCTGGCCTATGCCTTTTACGACAGGTGGACCAGCGACAAACATCGCGGAGGTTTCTTTAGTCATAACCGAATAGTGACTGGCAGCAAGTCGCGCAGCGCCCAACCCCGCAACTGAACCCAGTCCCAAGCTCACTACTGGGACATTGGATAGATTTCTAGCCATTAGATCAAAACGACTGGATGTTCCCTGTCCTCCCGGTAGATTGGCTCGACCTGTAGTTTCAATGGTGCGAACGGATCCACCACCTCCTGAGCCCTCGATAATTCTTACAATTGGAATACGCTGCTCAAAGGCCATCATTTCAGCCAACTGCGGTTTTTCCTTAATGGTCGCATCAGCAGATCCACCACGAACGGTAAAATCATCACCGCAGACGACAATTGGGCGCCCATCCGCTGTCGCACGACCCATCACACAATTTGCAGGAAGAAAATCCCTCAAATTGTGCTGGCTATCATACTCTGCCTTACCAGCAATCGCGCCAATTTCGTGAAATGAACCTTTATCTGCGAGGCCGTCTATCCTCTCTCTAACAGTCAGACGGCCGCCATCATGTTGCCTTTTAACCTTATCAACGCCCCCCATAGCCCGCGCCATGGCTTCACGTTTTCGCAACTCTTTTAGTTCTGGCTCCCAGGACATGACCGTCTTCCTCTTACAGCTAATCCGAAATTTTAACTCGAAACATCGCCTTTGCATGGTGATGCGAGGTATTACTCCTGTCGAAAACTTCGCCAATTAGCGATTGGTTCATAAACATTCCAATCCGTATTTTTTGCCAAAGGCAAGCCATAGCTGTGCCATTGCGCCAATTCTGCCTTAGCCTCTGGCCGCATCGTTTCTGGATCCCCCAATGTCTGAAGGCAATGAGGGCCCTCCCACTCATAAAGAGCTAAATATTTTGGCCCCATTTTCTTCTGACCTAAGCGAGGGTCATTCTTAATTCGAAAGCGTGCGCCAGAGAGATAACCAGGAATCTTAACTAAATTTGGGACATGGGAATGATCATACCAAGCATTCCATTCGGCCTCTTTAGACGGATCGGCGACGTCCGCCATAACAACACTTAAATGGTAATCATCTTTCAAAAACGGATTGCAGAGATGACTGCCACTTATTTGTTCGTAGACATTTGAAAGAACTTCCGTCTTCCCAGGTATATTGTCAAAAAGCGTTCGCTCCGCGATAGCTCGAGGGTCCTTATCAGCGTTGTCCGCAGCCATTACCCGGGCAATAGCGTCCATATTTTCAACGGCATACAAAGCCAACCATTTGGTCTCGCCTTTTACGCCCTTATATCTTCGCCCCCAGTGCCATCCTGGAATTTCAAGTAATTTAGGGACATGGTGGTAGTACCAACTTTGGAATGCATCCTCATGAGCGGGCTCTATATTCATCCGCACTAGAAGAAGTAAGGGACTCTGAGACGCATCTAGCATTTGATCTCCTCAACCACTTTTATTCGAGCTACAGCCGTTCTTAATGGAAGCCCGATTGTCTTAATTTACTTATCATTTGTTCTTGAAAAGGAGTTTGGGGCAGCACTAAGACGATAGTAAAGCGTCGACTTGAACTTCATCAAAGCCTCAATAACCGGCCATAACCTAAAATTTTATCATTGACCCCTGAAAGACGCAGGCAATTCCACAAGCTTGCTTGATTGGCTGTAACTACAGGAAGGCCACGTTTCTCCTCAAGATCTTCAATAATGGAGACAGACCTGAAACCTGTACCACAAATCAAAATTGCATCTGCATGGCCAAGGTCTGCTTTTACTATTTGTTGGTAAAGCGCCCCAACATCTTGAGCAAAACCGAGACCCCTGGGATACATTTCGGCCGTTGGGACATCATTCCATTCAGGTCCCGGGTCATGGCGGAGCCAACCAGAAGGCTCAACACCCATCCTGTTTAGATACGACTGCAAAGCGCCCACAGTTGAATTACCAAACCAGGGTGGGACAACTAGAAAAGGATGCGTCGCAGCCAAATATTGCAGCGCAGACATGATATCATGGCCGTTGGTACTAACGATGACATCATTTGCAACAAACGATTGAAGCTCGGAAATAATTGCAGCGTCCCAACCGTCGCCGCCAACGACGCTGCTGGATGTGTGCGCCGTGGTTATTGCCGACAGGCGCATACCAGCAAAATGTTCCGCTCCCCTGGCTAAATCTTGTGATAAGGCAACACCGTCTCTTCCAGGCTTCCAATTAGCCCATGGGGTAGGTGCGGATACCCGTGCGGCGTGAACAGAAACCCCCTTCGGCATCATGGCATTCCATTCCGCCTCGGGGACAGCTTCCGAACTGACAATAAAAATGCCTATGCGCGCCTTACAACCCCAATTGTCGTTTTGCATCTGAAGACTCAATTCTCACCGGAAAACCTCGGAAACAATTAAGACACGATTAATGTCAAAAGAAAGCTCTACGCTTAAGCATGATTCCTTTTAGTAGGCCGTTGTCAGGAAGAAATTTTGACATTCAAGCCTATCTAGCCGCGATATTAGCTGGTGAGCCGAAATAATATTTGATCTTCTCGAAGCTAAGAATGATCATAATTGGATTGTTGTAGGAGGGAAAAATATGCGATTTGGTTTCTATCTACCCACGCGTGGCCCTCAGGCCAATCGAACCGACCTGAAGGCTTTCCTATCTACAGCGGAACAGGCTGGGTTTAGCTCTGTGATGGTCGCTGACCATATCGTCGTACCGGCTAATATTGAGAGCCCCTATCCTTACACAGTCGGCGGTAATTTTGTCTCCCAAGGCGAGTGTATGGAGCAATTAACGCTGATGGCTTTCGTTGCCGCAGCCACAGAGAAGCTTCGGATCGTCTCTAGCGTTATGATCGCACCTCACCGAAATCCAATCCTTACGGCAAAATCGATAGCGACGACTGATGTTCTGTCTGAAGGCCGAGTCACTGTTGGTATCGGAGTAGGATGGATGGCCGAAGAATTCGAAGCACTCTCAGCACCTGACTTTAAGGCCCGAGGGCGCTCTACAGATGAGTTCGTTGATATATGGAAGAAGCTATGGACGGGAGAAGCGGTAAGTTACAACGGCGAATTTTATTCGTTTGAAGAAATTTTATGCCAACCAATTCCCATTCAAAATCCACACCCGCCTATTTGGATAGGAGGACATTCCGGCCCAGCTCTGCGACGCGTTGCTAAGCTTGGTGACGGATGGCATCCCGTGGGTGCAACGGCAGCATCGCCTTTGCCCCCTTCCGAAATGAAGCAAAAACTCAAACGCCTCCGTGAAGAAACAGAGGCCAATGGTCGGGACTTTGATAAGCTGACAATATGTTACAAAGCACCTTTTTACGACGC
>VMCJ01000017.1 GCA_008081395.1 Rhodospirillales bacterium
TTTGAAAGACGTTCAATATTAGCCATTTGCGCCGCTGCTCATTTTATTGTGACACTCGCGCTTTTCTGGGCCGTTACAAATGCTTTCAGCGTTAACTTAATATTCTTACTTCTCGCTTTGCATGGAACAGCACGATCCTTCTATCACACAGCAAGTCAAGCCGTACTACCCAACCTAGTCACAAAAGAACAATTTCCCAACGCGATTGCCTGGTCCTCTTCTGCCAATAAAGCTGGACAGCTCCTCGGCCCGGCCGCAGCAGGAGGCCTAATCGCGTGGATCGGGGATAGCGTTTATTGGCCTATCTTAGCCATGTTTGCTCTGGCTGGCTTTGCTGCTGCTGCGCTACCAAAAACTAAAAACAAAAGGATAGGTAAGACAGGAAATCTGTCAGAAATAATGGGCGGATTTGTTTACGTCTGGAGAGAGAAAATAGTCCTTGGCGCAATAACAATAGACTTGTTAGCGGTTATGCTAGGCGGCGTGATGGGCTTACTTCCAATATACGCCGCCGACATTTTGCATGTTGGACCAGAGGGACTAGGCATAATGCGGGCAATGCCAGGAGTGGGCTCGTTAGTCGTTGGAATCGGATTAGCACAACTAGCGGCCCCCAGGCATATGGGACCGATGATGTTCATATCATTATTTGCCTTTGGAATATCAATCGTTGTGTTCAGTATTTCGACTGCATTTTGGCTGTCGCTAGCTGCACTCGCACTCTATGGCGGAGCCGATATGATAAGCGTTTATGTCCGACAGACTTTGACGCAAATTGCTACCCCCGACTATATGCGCGGGCGTGTATCAGCAGTTAATTCCATCTCTATTAATGCCTCAAATGAGCTTGGAGATTTTAGAGCAGGCATTACAGCCGCAGCCATAGGTACGATCCCAGCCGTACTAGTAGGTGGGATCGCAGTATGTGGGATCACTTTACTGTGGGCTTATTTATTCCCCGAGATCCGACGAGTAGACCGCCTCAGAGATGTACAGCCTAAGTTGTGATAATCTCAATTCCTCTGAGAATTGCAGCATTAGCCTGTGCGGCAAGAGCTGTTTCGCTAGCCGAGGAAATTGGGTGATCAATTACAGCAAACCTGTAATCTTCAGCCCCCAAGGCCCGAGCCATAAGGTCAGCTGCACTTTCAAACTTAGAGGTCATAACCCCTACGGAAGGGACTCCTGCTTTTTCGGCTGCAATAGCGTCATGCAAACTGCACGACGAGCAGCTTCCTCAGTCGCCTATTCCTGCGAAGGCCACATCCCAAGTGCTGGCTTCTGCTAGTATTTCAGGTTCCATCGGCGCGGAATAATTTCCTTTGGTTCGAATGATTACTTGGCCAGCACCAAAGTCCTCTAATAGTTGCTGCTCCATCGCTGAGAAAAACTGGACCGTGCCTCTTTTTCCATTTGAAATAAGGCCAACTGTTTTTCCCACCAAATCAGAAACTCTAGGAGCAAGTTCAAAAATTGCTCCTCCAGAGGCATACGTAGGATCAAATACCTTTATGCTCATATCGCAACAAACTCCTTAAGCTTCGCAGTCAACGCAAGCGCCAACAGCCATAGTAACAGCCCGGCTTTTCCAGCCAAACCAGGGCGGAATTACAGCACCAAATCCTCCAGCGGGCCCACCGGCCGCAATGACTAATAAATCATCAGATGATGGTAGAGCACGGAATACCTCTTCTTCTCGCTCATCAACGACCATGCCTTTTCCACAACTTGCCCAATCACCTCGTGTAACCCGCGCTTTTTCAAACACAAATTGCCTAATATCTGCCTTTGACCAATTTGCCTTCTCAAAATGAGAGCGAAGTTGCGGCGGTACTACTATGGCAAAATTTCCTGACCATATTGAATAGTGCAGCATGGATGCTTTTATTTCAGCTACAAACGTTTCAAGTATTTGCTCTGGCTCGGTCGTCCACTCATTCATAATTTGCCGTGGTGCACCGGCTGACATGACTGTTACTGCTGATGCACCATCAGGAGAGCCGCGCTCCACCGACAAAGGAAGCCATGAGGTATTTTCTTCGTCTTCTGCTACACAATAAGAAATTTTTCCTGGATGCCCTAGTGTGGACCTATCCACCTCACCGGGTCTAACATCCATCAAATTATAAAGCGCGAGACGAATTGCTCGGCCAATGGCCATCGTCGCCCTATCGCTTGCCCCAAGAGCATTGAACGTACCGTCCATTCCGAGTTCTTTTCGGGTTGGACCATTAATGATGGATAAAATCGCACATCCGCCAGTAGACGAAGAGGCTCCATGAAGGAGGAACTCATCCTGCAGCATCGCCGTCCACGCTGTAACGACCAAAGGAAAGTGCATAGGTAAACAGCCTGCCATTACAGAGTTTATCGCTAATTTCTCTGCAATGATTGGCCTCGCACGCACAGGCTCAACTCCGATCAGGCTATCCGGCTCTAACATGGCCCATTCTAAGTGCGCTTTAACAAGGTCAGCCGTAGGTGGAACAATAGGAAGTCCATCTGTCCACTTTCGACTGTGAAAGTACTCTTGAGCTGCGAGCGCGTCTTCAACTGTATGAATTTCAGATTGAAAATTCATCTTCATTTATTCCGCTGCTATTGCTGGCGCAGATCGCACCGAAATTTCAGGAAGGGTGCCTCTAAATTTCTCAACTTCAACTAATGCAGAGTGGGCCGATGTCCCCTGACCAAGCTGAGACGTACCTTCGTCCCGCGTGAGCACATTTGGATTCCCATGCTTTTCTAGAGCGGATGCAGGCCTCAATGGATCTGCCGGATCAAACCATGCACCTGTTGGAAATTGGATAACGCTGGGCATTACGACATCTGATACAATTACCCCAGCTAGCGTTTGGCCTCTATCGTTAAAAACCCGCGCAATATCACCGTCTTTTAATCCTCGTGCTTTTGCATCTATTGGATTAATCCAAATTGGCTCCCTGCCCTTTATCTTTGACTTCAGGCTCGCACCACCTGCATCCATTTGACTGTGCAACCTAGTCTTTGGTTGGTTTGATAGCATATGCAGCGGGAAGCGTTGTGCGCTTGGAGATCCGAGGTATTCCTTCGGCTCTCGCCATGCAGCGTATCCCGGACAATCCTCATAGCCAAATCCAGAAACACGCTCAGAAAATAGTTCTATTTTTCCAGATGGAGTATTGAGAGGATTTTCAATCGGGTCCGACCTAAAATCAGAATACTGAACAAAAGGCTTTGAAGGTTTGGGTACTTCAAACCATCCTTGTTCCCAAAAGTCCTGAAAGGACGGCATTTCAATGCCACGCCTGGAAGCCAGCTGTCGAGACACATTATATATATGTTCTAACCACTCCATTTCTGAACGACCTTCGGTGAACTGCTCAAGATACCCCATACGCTCAGACAGATCTTTGAAAATTTCATGATCTGAACGTGCCTTGCCGACTGGTTCGCTCGCTTTATGCATTGCAATAATATGCGGATCTCGGCCACCAGATCCGATATCATTGCGTTCCAAAGTAGTGGTCGCCGGTAAAACGATGTCTGCATGCCGAACCGTAGCTGTCCACCAGATATCTTGGACAATTATTGTTTCAGGACGCCTCCACGCTTCCACCAACCGATTTAAGTCTTGATGATGATGAAATGGGTTACCCCCACACCAATAGATTAATTTTGTGTCAGGATATGTTCTTGTCTCACCATTAAATTCATATTCCTGACCAGGTTTGAGCAGAAGATCAGCAATCCGTGCTACAGGGATCCAACTATCCGCCCTATTGATACCAGCTGGCATAGTAGGTGAAGGTACTCTCTCCCGTGGAGCACCCATTCCACCTACTGAACCCATACCAAAAGCAAAGCCTCCACCAGTCTTACCAATCTGACCAAGCATGGCCGCTAAGCTAATCATTGCCCAGTACGGCTGCTCTCCGTGATCCGCCCTTTGAAGCCCCCATGCCATATTCAAAAAGGTGCGTACACTTGCCATCTCAGTAGCTAGAGAACGAATTTTTTCTTCTGAAATCCCCGTAATCTTAGATGCCCATCCAGGGGTCTTTGCTACACCGTCATCTTCCCCCATCAAATGGGTCCGCAGGCGCTCAAAGCCGACACAGAAGCGATCCAAAAACCCAATATCTGCTTGGCCTGCCTCTATCAGGACATATGCCATAGCAAGGATGAGTGCTGTATCCGTGTTAGGGCGGATAGGAATCCATTCTGAATTAGCCGCGCCTTCTAAATCTTCTCGAAGGGGTGA
>VMCJ01000007.1 GCA_008081395.1 Rhodospirillales bacterium
ATCTCAATGACAGCCGGTGGTGGTGCATGGGATAATGCTAAGAAATACATAGAGGATGGTAATCATGGCGGTAAAGGTTCTGAGGCCCACAAGGCAGCAGTCACCGGTGATACCGTTGGTGATCCCTACAAGGACACGGCTGGTCCAGCCGTCAATCCTATGATTAAGATTACCAATATCGTAGCGCTTTTGTTGCTTGCAATCTTAGCGCACTAGGAACGCAGGTTCCTTCTGGAGAATTAAGGCCTTGGAACTTGTCTGTTCCAGGGCCTTTTTCTTAAGCTTAAAATTTAAATAGCTTTAAATGCACCTTGAAAAAATTTCTTTAAAAACGGGGCATTTTATAGGGCCAATTCGGTTAACCGCTAGCAGCGCGGCCTGGTCACATAGAAAGCTCCAATTCCTGGAATGAATTGTCTAACCTAGAGGCTGTATGCTTGGCACTAAGAAGCTGGACGTGAGTAATGCGCAGGTCTGTCAGGTTACAGACGTTGTCCGTCCTTTTTTAAATGTGATGCGAGTGCAATAGCTGAACCAAAGTCAAAACATCATGCCTACATTGGGACGTAAAGCTCCAGTATTGGCATGGTCGTTGCGTTTGGATGATCAAAAGTAGGCCTTAACGAACTATGTATTGGTCCGCCTATAGGAGGTCAAAACTAGCCGTGAACCCGCTCAATGAGAGTTTAAAGTCCAGTTTTTGACGACGAATATTTTGCAGAGTTATTGTCCCCGCAGAACCGCGTTTCAATGAATTGACTAGACCTTCTGACAAACGTATTTGAGCGATGCAGCCCTGCCTGAGGCAGAATGCAAAATCCATATTCTGCCCTTCTGCCCCATCAATACTTAATGAGAGGCCAGGGCGTAGCCAGATTCCAAGGGGTGCTATGAAACGCAACAAGGCGCCTTGTTCCCCAGGGGGTTTAACTACGGCAGCTTGCATTACAGGTTTTCCATCACGCGGATTATTTATCACCTGGGTCATTTCACAAAGACGCCCGCTATTTGGTAAATCTCCGCACTTCATGGTCCAGTCACCATTTTGACTAGTTTGAATATTTGTCAATTGCTGTTGTTGTTGAGCAACAGCAGGGCAGGTCAAAAGCGCCATAGCGATAAACATTGTACAAATACGAGTGCTAAGCAAAAAAACCTCCTCAAAGCGGTATAGTCTAACCCATGCTCTTGGGTCACGACACTGCTAGATCGCTCAGTCAGATGCAAGGGTACTAGAAATTAAAATTCGTTATGTCTAGGCCACTTAAGATGAGGAAAGGCAGCAAAAGGCCCTGGAGTTAAAACCGGAGGAGCTGTCGTGATGTAGCTTCTATCCAATTCAGAGAATGATGTAACACCCAGTAGGCCTAGAGCGACTTCACACTCTCTCTCAAGAATTTCCAGCATTCTCACAAGCCCCGGTTCGCCACCAGCTGCAAGGGCGTAACCTTGCATTCTTCCAAGACCGACTGCATCTGCGCCCAGTATCATGGCTTTTACGATATCAGTACCTCGGCAAAAACCGCCGTCAACTGCGACTTCTGCTTTACCTCCGACCGCTTCTACTACCTCTGGCAGTACGTCAATTGCTCCACGACCATAGTCGAGTTGGCGTCCACCATGATTGGAGACATAAACACAATCCACGCCGTATTCGACTGCTAAAGCCGCGTCCTCCGCTGTCGCTATACCTTTGAGGATGAGTGGGATTGTATGCTTATCCTTAAAGCGTTTTACCTTGTCCCAGTTCCAAGCCATTTGGAAATTATGACCTGTTTTATTAGCTCCACGTGCTCGTCCTGCAGGCAAGAAACGTTTAATAATATCCCTTTCACGCCGAGAATAATGGGCGGTATCAACCGTTACTGCGAAGGCACGAAATCCACAGTCCACAGCTCGTTTCACATGGTCGTCAACAAAGCTGTCGTCTCCTCTGACATAAAGCTGGAATAGAGTTGCTTGATTTACATTCCCCGCAATTGTTTCCATATCGGGCTGGGTGACAGATGAGACCATATGATCAACGCCGAATGTTTCTGCTCCTCTAGCTGCGGCTACACCTCCACCGGCTGCAAAGCTTTCTAGGCTTCCTATTGGTGCGAGGAAAACTGGAAGGCGCCTTTTAAGGCCCATAAAATTCCCTGAAACATCAATGGTTGACACGTCATTGCAAACGCGAGGTCGGAACGCCAGGCTGTCTAAACTAAGACGATTACGGAGATAAGTTGTTTCAGTTTCAGCTCCCCCTGCCAGGTAATCCCAAGATGTGTCAGGTAAATTTATGCGAGCGCGCTCGGGGAGCTCTTGTAAGGTGAGAAATTCTGGTTCGCCATAACCGGTTGCTCGAAGGCTGGTACTACTCATATTTACGTGTTCCTAAATTTCAGCTGCCTTGCCGCTCGGAAAGGATAAGCTGATGGTTAAACATACTCAGCGTTGCTTGAACGCGCCCAAAAATAGTTTCCGAAGGGAAACTTCCATCTTGTTCTTCTTCACCAGCAGGAGCCCCTAGCATTAGCTCTAAAGCATCCGCAAGGTTTTCAACTGTCCAAATATGGAAATTCCCATCAGAAATCGCATCTTGAACCGATTGGTCAAGTAAAATCTGCTCCTTATTGCTGGCCGGAACGATTACCCCTTGTTCCCCAGTAAGGCCAGCTCTGGATTTTTCGCAGGCTCGAAAAAAGCCCTCAATTTTATGCCGTACACCACCAACCGACTGAGCTACACCTAGCTGGTTCATTGACCCGGTAATGGCTAAAGATTGATTTACGGGCATTTTTGCTAGGTCTGAAATGATTGCAACAGCTTCAGCTAATGAAGCGCTGTCACCCTCTACCCCACCATAGTTCTGTTCGAAAGTCATAGAGGCTGTAAACGAAAGAGGGGTTCGTCTTGCAAAAGTACCCAAAAAATATCCATTCAATATCATTGCGGCTTTCTGCTGTATCGGCCCACCTAATGCTACATCACGCTCAATATTTACAACGCCCTTTCGCCCTATAGACGTTCTAGCAGTGACCCTTGATGGACTTCCAAATGTATGATCGCTAACATCGCGGACGGTTAGGCCGTTTACTTGGCCTATGACACTTCCGTTTAAGTCGATCTTAACGCTTCCGTTTTGGATCATCTCCTGATTACGGTCTTCAACTCTACTATTCCTTCGCAATCGTGCTGTCCTTGCCGCTTGTATATCAGCTGTTCCAAGCTGCTTAACATTGCCAGACTGTTTTGCGATGGTGACCGCTTCTGCAATTAAGTCATCAATTTGTTCAAATTTAGATGAAACTCTTGTTCGATCGTCAGCCCATCTGCTCGCATAACTAAACAATTCAGAAACGGCAGAATTGGAACAAGTATAGCCGCCTCGGTCATGTGCCATTTTCTGAATAATGCCGCCAAGCCGACTTAAGTTGTTCGAGCTTGCCGGCATATCAGCGTCTATTTCGGCTTTTATTTTAAAATATGATTTAAATTCAGGGTCAGACGAAAAGAATGTGTAATACCAGTGAGGAGTGCCTACGATTACGACCTTCAGATTGAGAGGAATTGTCTGTGGCTTTGGTGCGCCAGCAATCGGAATGCCATTAAATCTATGTAATTCCTCTATTTGTATAGTCTCATCTCTAATTGCTCCTTTTAGGAATTTCCAAGAAATATCAGATCCTGCTAGCGCATCGGCACGGAGGACTAGTACTCCCCCATTGGCTCTGTGTAGAGCTCCTGGGCAAATCATTGTGAAGTCAGTTTCAGCTCCACCTCCCTCTTGGCGGTATTCTAAGCGTCCAAAAAGGTTTTGATAGGTTGGATTAGCCTCTAAGACTACTTTTGGGTGCTTGCTAGAATTATGGTCAACAAAAAGATTTACAGCATAGCGCCGCTCTGGAAGCTCATAGCCAGGATGGTTCGTCTGGTTGTTTCGGGGAGGTAAGAACAAATGGAAATTCTCTGTAGCATCCATTTGAAGTTCATC
>VMCJ01000120.1 GCA_008081395.1 Rhodospirillales bacterium
AGGACAGCTTACTATTTCCTTGGCGGCTGTGAGACTTGGGTCGGAGAAACACGCAATGACCAGCGCATTTGCAGGTTTTTGCTGATGTGCGAGATATTGCACCACCGAGGACTGTGCCAAAGCATAGTCTGTCATACTAGAAATGCTTTCAGGGCCCTCGAGTATTGTCTCGCATTCTATCGTCATGTCTAACGCGCGGAAGGGCTCTGCAGCTCTAGATAAAGCTTCGGTGCAGCTTACAGTAGAGTTTGGGTTAATGACGCGGACTAGCATTATTCTTTTGGCGGCGGTGTAGCGCCCGCTTGGCTAGTAATGATCCCATAGTGTTCTGGTCGACGGTGGGCAGCAAAATTGAATATTGTAGATTTATTAAAGTTACACGCATCCAAATCTGCATCCGCTACGATAAGTTCATCATCCAAAGTCCGGGCTAACGCAACAATTTCGCCTGATGGTGCTACAATTATGCTACCTCCCATCAATTCAAATCCATCCTCTGAGCCAGCTTTGGCAACTCCCACTACCCATGTACCGTTTTGATAAGCGCCCATTTGCATAGACATGTGATTGTGCATCATCCTGAGATGAGGTGCTTCTGGTCCACGACTGTTACCTACTGGCGTGTTATATCCCAACATCACAACTTCAACGCCCTTTAAACCCATTACACGATATGTTTCAGGCCAACGTCTATCATTACACAATGCCATCCCCATAACCCCGCCCATGGTGCGCCAAACTGGCCAACCTAAATCACCAACTTCGAAGTACCGCTTTTCCAAATGTTGCCATGGGAGAGCCTTATCAAATTCTTCATGCCCCGGCAGGTGCACCTTGCGGTATTTGCCGACAATAGAACCTGTCTTGTCCACTAAAATCGAAGTATTAAATCTCCGTAAGACATTGTTATCACGAAATTTTTCAGCATACCCAAGGTAAAATCCCATTCCATACTGGGCGGCCCGATCAAAAAGTGGTTTGGTCGTTGGTCCAGGCATTTCCGTTTCAAACCATTGGTCTACATGATCCCAATCTTCGTGATACCAACGAGGAAAAAACGTCGTGAGAGCCAACTCTGGAAAAACGAGTAATTCAACTCCTTTGGCGTGTGCCTGGTCCATTAGAGTTAACATTCGATCGATTACGGAAGTGCGAGTGTCAGCTAGCTGGATTGGCCCCATTTGTGCACCGCCAAGCACTATCTTTCTTGCCATCGCTTGTTCCTCCTTTGACTTTGTTTAATCTAGCCATCGTTTGCTTACTGAGGAAAGCCCATGTCTACACGCATCGATAATTTCTTTGCGCCACGAATGTCACGATTTAAGCCAAGTCCGAGCCAGATAGCTAGCCAAAGGGTTCGGGAACTTATTGCTGAGGGAAAAGATATCATTAAGCTAACTGCAGGTGAGCCAGATTTTCCTACACCTCTCCATGTAAAATGGTCTGTTATGCAGGCAATGGACCGAGATGAAGCCCGTTATACTCCTGTTAATGGAACTTTAGAGATGCGTAAGGCTGCACAGATAAAGTTTGCTAGGGATAATGATTTACATTTTGGCTTAGATGAGATTTGCGTTGGCTCAGGTGCAAAACAAGTTCTATTCAACATTTTGATGGCCACCGTCTCTCAAGGGGATGAGGTAATTATTCCCAGCCCCTATTGGGCTAGTTATCCTGACATGGTGCTGTTGGCAGGTGGCAAACCAATTTTTGTAGATTGCCCTCAAAATCGTGGTTTTCGAATGTCATCTGAGGATTTTGAGGCAGCGATCACAACAAAAACAAAGTGGTTGATGATTTGTCAGCCTTCCAATCCCGCAGGAGTTGTTTATTCCCGCGAAGAACTAAAGGCTATAGCTGATGTCGCAATGCGACACCCCCATGTGCATATTCTCTCTGATGATGTTTACGAGCATTTAATTTTTGATGAGCGAAAATTTTACACAATTGCTCAAATAGAACCGCGTCTGCGACACAGGACTGTTACTGTTAATAGTGTTTCAAAAGCTTTTTCAATGACGGGTTGGCGTGTTGGGTATGGAGGTGGGCCGAGTGACATCATCGCGAATGCCTCAAAGATGCAAAGTCAATCTACAGCAGGATCTTCTTCAATTGGACAAGCGGCAGCAGTGGCTGCTTTGATCGGAGATCAGTCTCTAATTATCGCAAGAACTGCTGATCTTCAGCGTCGTCGCGATATTCTCCACGGAGCATTGAACCAGGCAGATGGATTACATTGCGACCTTCCAGAGGGTGCAATGTACTGTTTTTGCTCGTGCGCTGGGGCTATAGGTAAACGCACACCCGAGGGAAAACTGATTGAAAACGACACTGATTTCACAATGTATCTGTTAGATCACGTCGGAGTTGCTGTTGTGCAAGGAGCAGCGTACGGCTTAAGTCCCTATTTCCGTGCAAGTTTTGTCGCAACGGAAGAGGACTTAATTCGTGGGGGTGAGCGTATTCAAAAAGCTTGCAGAGACTTGTCTTAGAATGGTGAAGGCATTTTTAGCTGGTATTGGACTGGAATAATTTTTGGTTTGTGGCTGACCGTTAACATCTATCGGTCATATTGTTTAGATTTAATAGTTCCAGTGCACCGGAGGCGCTCCGGCAATTGGGCTCCGAAAAGTTGCTATTTTAGAATTTGCGAGTGATCCAAGATAAACAGTCTTTAAATCTCCACCGCCGAATGCGAGGCTAGCAATATTGCCGAGGCTGCTAGATGCGCCAATGTCGATATGCTTTCTAGAAAATCTATCTTCACGCGATGCGGAAGAAATTTCTTCAAGGTCGCTATGCGACACATCTTCAAAGATTGTTTCTTGATGGCCGTCCCGATCTGTTCTTATGATCCGATTACTCCCGACCCCTACCATCCAAATGGCACCCTCCACGTCAAAGTTAAAACCATCTGGAATGGTGCCGTGCTCATATTCCGCAAATGTTTCGCGCGCGTCGAGGTCACCATTTGATTTTATGGGAAAACGTATAGTCCGACGGCCGATAGTTTCATTTACGTAAAGCCATTCACCAGATGGATCTACAATTGCTTCGTTTGCGAATGCGATACTTTCAGCAACGATACGTGCACCTCCTTGGTCCATCAGTACAACGAATCCATCGGCAATAGTTTGGCCAAAAGCTTTATCGCGCGGGATTTGTGATGATGAGACAGAAATCCAGATACGTTTTTGATTGTCGACACCAACGAAATTGACGGGAGGCAAGCTTATTCCGTCTGCTTCAGCCAAAATTAACTCCGCCTGGCCGTCCATGTTCATACGCCAAACGCCACTGGATGGAGCTAGGTTAGCCATCAATAAATGGCGATCGTGAGTGAGCGCAATTCCATTTGGTAAAAGGTCTTCGGGTACACCTTTGGCCTTGAGGAATTTATTGCTCCCATCTGGATAGATAATACTCACGCCACCTCGTGCATCAGAAGCAAATACTTCGCCAGTTTTTGTAGCAAGAACGCATTCAGGTCGTTGCAGCCCGTCCCCAACAAAGGAAATATCTTCCAAATTTAGGGTATTTTTTGTCTTTGGCATATTTTTCATCCGTTTCGGATTTGTTTTTTTAAATCCAAGTTACATCTTACTTTAATGTACAAGGTTCGCTAAACACTCATTCCTGGCTATTAATGTTTTTTAAAAAAAAAGAGAAAATAATGAGCGATTTCATCGTTAAAGACATCTCCCTTGCTTCTTTCGGAAGAAAAGAATTGGAAATCGCCGAAACGGAGATGCCAGGTTTGATGGCATGCCGTACCGAGTTTGGTGCAACTAAGCCTTTAAAAGGTGCACGGATCGTTGGTTCACTTCATATGACCATCCAAACAGCAGTTTTAATAGAAACTCTCGTGGATCTTGGAGCTGAGGTGCGTTGGGCCTCGTGCAATATATTCTCAACCCAAGACCATGCAGCGGCAGCAATTGCGGAAGC
>VMCJ01000044.1 GCA_008081395.1 Rhodospirillales bacterium
TTGCCAGAATAGCTATCCCTGAAATGCTTAAAATTGGCTATCGCAAAGAATTTGCAGCGGGTGTGGTCGCTGCAGGGGGCACTTTAGCTTCGCTGATCCCACCATCTGCTATTTTAGTCATTTATGCAATTATCGTTGAGCAAAATGTTGGTAAACTACTCTTGGCTGGATTTATTCCTGGAGCTTTTTCAGCTCTTATTTACGGTATTTTAATTGTCAGTATCGCATTAATCTTTAAGTCGGTCGGACCGCCGGTTCGAGGGTTTACATTGAAGCAAAAGCTTGAAAGCCTGCCTGGCGCGCTTCCAATTGTAGCTGTTATCGTTATTATAATCTGTTTTGTGTATAATCCATTCGGTGAAGACGCTTGGGGTACGCCTACAGAGGGGGGGGCTATAGGTGCTTTTATAGTCTTTTGCATGGCTCTATGGAAAAAAATGCGATGGGTTGAATTTAAAGAGGCCCTTATAGAGACAGCAAAACTTACAGTTATGATTTTTACCATTATATGGGGAGTTTTGATCTACGTCAGGTTCCTTGGCTTTGCAGATCTTCCTGGTGCGTTTTCAGATTGGATAACATCTCTAAATGCTTCACCGATGATTATTTTGATTTGTATTTTACTAGCATATGCAGTTCTAGGGATGTTTATGGATGCTATTGGGATGTTACTTTTAACTCTTCCTGTTGTTTATCCAGCAGTTATGGCCCTCAATGGAGGGGAAGATGTGCTAGCATCCGAAAGTGCTTTTGGCATGTCTGGGGAAATGTGCGCAATTTGGTTTGGTATTTTAGTTGTAAAGATGGCTGAATTTTGTTTAATCACACCTCCGATTGGTCTAAATTGCTTTGTTGTTGCTGGTGTAAGAGACGACATTACAGTTCAAGATGTTTTTAGAGGTGTAACACCATTTTTTATCGCGGATGCTTTTACTATAGCTGGATTGGTTGCTTTCCCAGGTATTGTTCTCTGGTTGCCATCATTGGCATAGGACTAATTCTCTAAGCATTTTGATAAATTTAAATATTGCGTTCCCTTATACTCAGACAATTCTAGTGAATTAGGTTGTTTAAATTTGATTTTGGGAATACTTGGAAGAAACAATAGGTGAAAATTAAGACATGTCGCAGACGGATGATTATTTAATCCCAGAAATTTGGACTTGGGATGAAGAAAGTGGTGGAACCTTTGGTTCGATAAATAGACCACTTGCCGGTGCTACTTTCGAAAAAGAGTTACCGATTGGTAAGCATCCATTGCAATTATATTCTCAAGGAACACCAAATGGCGTGAAAGTAACAATTCTGTTAGAGGAGTTGCTAGCGGCGGGATACGGTGATGCTGAATATGATGCTTGGTTAATAAACATCGGAAAAGGAGAACAGTTTTCAACTGGCTTTGTTGAAGCTAACCCAAACTCAAAAATACCGGCTTTGATAGACTATTCTACAAAGCCGCCGCAGCGAATATTTGAGAGTGGTGCTATTCTCCTCTATCTAGCCACAAAATTCAGTTCTTTCTTACCAAATTCATCCTCAGAGTATACAGAAATGATGTCTTGGTTGTTCTGGCAAATGGGAAGTGCACCATATCTAGGTGGTGGGTTTGGACACTTTTTTGTATATGCTCCAAATAAATTCAAGTATCCGATTAATAGGTATTCTATGGAAGTTAAGCGTCAGTTGAGTGTTCTAGATAACAGGCTTGAAGAAAATGAATTTATTTCTGGTTCGACCTATTCTATTGCGGATATGGCTATATGGCCTTGGTATGGTCGCTTAGCCTTAGGAAGACAATATGGAGAAAAAGCGGGGAAATTCTTAAACGTCTCGGAGTATACCAATGTTATAAGGTGGGCAACTCAACTAGATCAGCGGGAAGCGGTGAAGAGAGGAGAAAAGGTAAACCGCACGTCTGGGGATCCATCGGGTCAATTAAGAGAAAGACACTCAAAAGAAGACTTTGATTTATATACTCAAGACAAAATTTCTCAGACTTAATTTTATCTATTTGATATTATTTTAAATTATTAACGCACTTTTCACGTCGCTATCCACGTTAGGCAGATGTTGTTCGAAATTTTCCATAAAAAGGTTTACTAGTTTTGAGGCAGCTTCATCATAAGCATTTTTGTCTGCCCAAGTGTCTTTAGGGTTTAGATAACTAGGATCTACGCCAGGAACTGCTTTGGGCACCGCAAATCCAAAATTAGGGTCCTTCATAAATTCAGCTTGATCCAATGAGCCATTAATCGCCGCACTCAGAAGCGCTCGGGTAACGTTAATAGGCATGCGTGAGCCTACCCCATAGGCGCCCCCAGTCCAACCAGTATTAACTAACCAACAAGTTGTCCCACCCTTGGCAATTTTGTCTCCTAACAATTTCCCATAGACTTCAGGTGGCCGTGGCAAAAACGGTGCGCCGAAACAGGTAGAAAAAGTAGGCTCGGGTTCTTTAACGCCACGCTCAGTGCCTGCCGCCTTTGAGGTAAATCCAGACAAGAAATGATACATGGCCTGTGCAGGCGTTAACTTGGCAAGAGGAGGCATGACTCCAAAAGCATCACACGTTAACAAAATCATATGATTGGGTTGAGAAGATCTACCTGATGCGCTCGAGTTGGGAATATAGTGCATGGGATAAGCGGCACGCATGTTTGCTGTAAGACTGTCGTCATCAAAATCTAATTCTTTAGTTTTGTTATTGTAAACCATATTTTCAATGACTGTTGAAAACATCGAGGTTGTGTTGAATATTTCAGGTTCTTTTGTAGCGGAAAGATTAATAGTTTTAGCGTAACATCCGCCCTCAAAATTAAATATACCGTCATCAGACCAACCATGTTCATCATCTCCAATAAGAATTCGGTTAGGATCAGATGATAGAGTAGTTTTGCCAGTACCTGAAAGGCCGAAGAAAATAGCAGTTTGGTCTGGATTTTCTTTCGAAACGTTTGCGGAACAGTGCATTGGCATTACACCAACTTGTGGAAGTAAATAATTCAAAACAGTGAATACGGCTTTCTTATTCTCTCCTGCGTACTCGGTGCCTCCAATTAAGATTAATTTTCTTTCAAAATTAATTGCTATAACCGTCTCACTTCTGCATCCGTGTTTATTTGGATCGGCAGAAAAGCTAGGAATATTTATAATTGAAAAATCGTTAGTATATCTTTCAAGTTCACTATTTTCAGGCCGTATTAATAAATGCCGTATGAAAAGGTTGTGCCACGAATACTCCGTTATCACTCGAACACCAATTCTGTATTTTGGATCAGCACCTCCGTAAAGGTCCTGAACGAACAAGTCTTTTCCTTGAATGTGGTTGAGCATATCTTGGTGCAATATATCAAACTTTTCAGCTGACATTTTAGCGTTTCGTTCCCACCAAACAGATTGTGCAGTTTCGTCTGAGAGCACAATATGCTTATCCTTTGGCGACCGCCCTGTGAATTTTCCCGTTTCGACAAGAAAGGTTCCACCGATACCAAGTTCACCCTCTCCGCGAGCAAGTGCATGTGTAATAAGATCTGGTTCTTGAAGATTATAGTAGGCCTTGTTGAAACCAGAGATACCTTGGTTGGCTAAAGTCAAATTTGGATTAAAAGTGCCGTGGTTTATGTTCATCAGAACAACCTTTTTAAAATGCTATACTCTTGGATAGATCAAAAAAAAATCAAGTTAAATGGCTCTTATGAGGTGTTAGCGCAAACTTATTCAATTGTTAGCGCAAACCATAAAAAAGTATCGGGCATTAATAGGAACATCATCAATTCTTTTTCTAAAATAGACGAAAATTTCGATAAAAGTTTTATGATAACAGCTCTGAAAGAATCAATTTAATCTAATTTTTAGAATTTTCATGCCTGACCCTATTAGGCCTCAAACCTAAAGCAGTAATTTCTTTTTCAACTCATTATCAAGGCGACAGAGTTCAAATTCT
>VMCJ01000102.1 GCA_008081395.1 Rhodospirillales bacterium
CGAGTTGTTTCCCGAACAGACTGAGCCTTAGAAGGCATTACTGCTAAAAAAGCAGTAACAAAAACTGCGATTGAAATAAAAGCACGCAAGTTGTTGACGCCTTCTCACGAAATAGTTTTGTCGCTAAAAACGAAGGGTGTACATATCATAAATATGGCTGCTGTGTCCCCAACGATTGATACTTTGATGATGGATGCCGCCTTCTTTGCGGCTCGAGCTGCGGCAGAAGCAGGTGAGGTGCCCGTTGGTGCAGTCGTCGCCAGGGGCAAGCAGTGCATAAGCGTTGCTCATAATCTTGTCGAAACAACGCCTGATCCAACGGCTCATGCTGAAACTTTGGCTTTACGGATCGCGGCCCAACGGCTTGGCGTTGCAAGACTTTCTGATTGCACACTTTATGTCACCCTAGAGCCATGTGCCATGTGTGCAGGTGCCTTAGAGCACGCACGCATTAATCGTATTGTGTTTGGAGCTTACGACCCCAAAGGCGGAGGTGTCGAACATGGTGCCCGCGTATTTCAGCGAGAAACATGCCGCCATGTTCCTGAAATTATTGGAGGGTATAGAGAAAAAGAAGCCGCAAAGATGTTGGCTGATTTTTTTCAGTCTCTTAGGTAGTTATGGCTGACGCTTGCTCTGTTTAGCAGCTTCCCAGCCAATCATTGCGAGTTTTCGCGGTATTCCCCACTCGTAGTTTCGTAAATATCCATTAGACAAGATTACTCGGTGGCAAGGGATAAGCCAGGAGATTGGGTTTCTGCCTATTGCTGCACCCACAGCTCTGGCAGCTCGAGGCGCAGCAATACTCTTAGCAATATCGCCGTAACCAACCAGCCCGCCGGAAGGTATTTCTAGTAATGCTTGCCACACCTTGATCTGAAACGGGGTGCCAAGAAGTTGAAGGTCAATTTTTTGGTTTTTTGGGCCAAATATGGATTTGCCCATTGAATTGGCGGCCTCGATATCTTCAATGAAAACAGCTGCGGGCCAACGCGCCTTCATATTGGCCAAAACATTTGAGTGCTCTTTAGTTCCTGTTTTGCCGGCTGAGGCAAATGCAAGGCCAACAAGTCGGCTCTTGTTCTGCATTACAAGTGCAGCACCAAAAGGACTTTTGGCCCAGCCCCACGTGATTGTGATGCCATATCCGCGATTTTTATATTCGCCTGGGCTGAAGCCCTCATGTATTACAAAAAGATCATGCATGCGCGATGGTCCAGAAAGACCAGCATCCATTGAAGCATCAAGAATGCTTGCACCCTCCTCCAGGCGGGTTTTCGCGTAATTGAGAGTGAGGTGTTGAAGAAATTTCTTAGGGCTTAGTCCCACCCACTGTTTAAATGTCCGTTGTAAGTAGGATTCTGATAGGCCCAGCTCTGCTGATATCCAGGAGAGCTCTGGCTGCTCATGCTGCATATCGGCGATTATTGCCATCGCCTTTTCAATCGTGTGGTAGGTATTTGTGTGGGTCATCCATATTCGCTCAGTGTACAGCGATCATAGGGTTAATTTTGCAAAAAACGATTTTAACCAACCACCCGATTCTTGCAGAAAACAGAATTTATTTTCCCGAGAGAAAATCCCGCGCCATTGGTAAGAAAGCATCTAGACGGTCATGATGAACCCAGTGGCCGGCCCTTTCAAAATTCTCTACACGGGCATTTTTAAAGTAAGCAGCGCGGCCATCTTTTAATGGATCACTTGCCCAGCTTTCTTTTCCTCGGATCAACAAAACCGGGCACTTTATTTCTCGCCAAAAGTCTCTGGTTTCTTCAGGGGTTAAGCCAAATGGTCGGTTTATTCGAACATAATTATCAAATTTCCAGCTATACGTACCGTCTTCGTTTTGATTCACTCCATGAACTGTAAGGTGCCATGCTTGCTCTTGAGATAAATGGCTGTTTGCCTCGTGCATGCGGGCTGCAGCTTCTTCTATTGAAGCGTATCTCTTAGGCGTCCGCCCTGCTGCACTTCGGGTGTCAGATATCCATTTCTGCATTTTTTCTTGTGTTGAAACCTTAGAATCACGCTCTAAGCGCTCTGGTGAAAGGCCGAGCCCTTCAATTGCAATTAGTCGCTCTACCATGTCTGGGAACGCACCTGCGAATTGAAGAGTGATAGCCCCGCCAAGGCTATGTCCAATAATGGGTGCATGCTGAAGATTTAAGTGAAAGAAAAGCTGCGCTAAATCGTAGACATAATCCGTCATCCTGTACCCGCCGCCTATCAGCCAGGCAGAGTCACCGTGGCCGCGAAGGTCGGGGGCAACGATGCGATAGTCTTTGGCAAGATCAGTAGCCACCCAATCCCAGTTACGACAATGATCTCGGCCACCATGGACGAGAACTAATGGTGGCGCATCTTGGGGGCCCCATTCAACATAATGGAGGCGCAGACGTTGAGAAGTGAAGAACCTAGACGTAGGTCCGGCAAGGTCGGATTGATAGGGCATTGCGAAGGTCCAAAGCGCGACTGTTAATTCTAGAGAAGATTAAATCGCGCGGCGTAATGTCTTCAGTTATTGAAACTAGCTTTTGTGGGCGTCTTTAAATGCCGAAAGCTGCTCCATACTAGCTTCTTTCTGATGTTTAGCTTTCCATTCGTCATAAGGCATCCCGTATACAATTTCTCTGGCGCCCTCATAGTCTAAATCCAAGCCCTTCTCTTTTGCAGCGGCTGTGTACCATTTTGAAAGGCAGTTTCTGCAGAAGCCTGCTAGATTCATCAGATCAATGTTTTGTACGTCCGTGCGTTCCCTTAGATGGCTTACAAGGGTTCGAAAGGCTGCAGCTTCAAGTTCGGTTTGGGTCTTCGAATCAAGATCTTTCATTTCTAAGTTCCTTTCAAAATTTACCGACGCTCAAATAGGCGCTCGAGGTCAGAAAGCTCGAGTCTTATATATGTTGGCCGTCCATGATTACACCGTTCAGAATTTGGAGTTGCTTCCATTTCGCGCAACAGGGCGTTCATTTCCGCCTGATTTAATTGACGGCCTGAGCGGACGCTTCCATGACATGCTATTGTCGCGGCAACTGTATCCAAACGCTTGAGTAGAGGTTCTGATGTTTCGGCAGCTACGATTTCGTCGGCAAGATCTTTAATCAGGCTTTGGACATTTGCTTCGCCCAATGGTGCAGGGGTTTCCCGAACCAACACTGCGCCAGGCCCAAAAGCCTCAACAACCAATCCAAGTTCAGCAAGCGCTTCTGCTTGATCAGTGAGAGCTATTGCTGCAGCGGCATCTATCTCAACTACCTCTGGTACAAGTAATATCTGCCGGGGAACAGCGCCTTTGGAGCGCGCGGCTTTTATTCGTTCGTATACCAAACGTTCATGGGCAGCATGCTGGTCTACCAGCACTATACCCTTTTCCGTTTGAGCTAAGATGTAATTGCCGTGCAATTGTGCTCGCGCGGCACCTAAGGGATGGCTTACCTCGTCATTGGACGGTGGCACGTTTTCTACAGACGCCGATGGGGGAAAGGAACCAAAAGCAAAATTTTGAATTGGCGCTTTTGCAAAAGGGTTAAGGTGAGGCCGTTCTTTCCAGTTAGAAATGGCAGACGAAGATGTTGCTTCTTGGCCTCCGAAGTCAGCACTCGCGAGAGCCTGTTTTAGCGAAGATACAATCAATGCTCGAATTAGACCTGGCTCACGGAAGCGCACTTCTGTTTTTGCTGGATGCACATTGACATCGACCAAATGAGAAGGAAGTTCCAAGAACAGCACGAGCGCTGGAAAACGACCGCGCGGCAGGAGGTCTGCGTAAGCCGCACGTGCTGCACCCAAGAGCTGTGGGTCGCGAACTGGTCTGCCATTTACAAAGAAATATTGAGCGAGGCCATTTGCTCGGTCATACGAGGGCCCGCTTGAGTAGCCATATAGCCTAATACCTTCT
>VMCJ01000081.1 GCA_008081395.1 Rhodospirillales bacterium
GGTAGGTGTATCCGAAATAAAAATGCATAAAATCAGATATTCACGTGGGGCCGCTAAGAAACGAAAGTCAATCTAATGAGCGATAATAATTACCTATTCACGAGTGAGTCTGTATCTGAAGGACATCCGGATAAAATCTGCGACCGAATTTCGGACGCAATTGTAGATGCTTATTTGGAGCGTGATGGTGGAGAGGCGGTTGCTCGTTGCGGTGTAGAGACCCTAGTGACAACTAATTACGTCACTATTGCCGGTGAAACTCGCAGCAAACGAGGATCTGAAGTAAGTCACGAAGAAATGGAGGCTTTGGCTCGAGAAGCCATAAAAGACATCGGCTACGACCAAGATAATTTCCATTGGGAAAACGCTCAGGTAAATGTTGTGGTGCATGGGCAGTCAGCAGATATTGCCCAGGGTGTTGACTCAGACGGTAATGAAAAAGACGAAGGCGCTGGCGATCAAGGATTGATGTTCGGGTATGCTTGCCGCGAGACTGACATCGTTAGCCCTAACGTTTTGATGCCAGCACCATTGCATTTCAGTCACGAAATACTTCGTCGTATGGCGGAGGCGAGGCACGCATCCAAAATCACCGGTTTAGGGCCAGACTCTAAGAGCCAAGTCACGCTTGAATATCGTGATGGGAAACCGGTGCGTGCAACATCAGTCGTAGTTTCTACTCAGCACTCTGAAGACCTAACTCAAGATGATGTTCGCGAAATCGTTCGACCGTTTGTTCTTGATGTCCTTCCAGAAGGATGGATGTGCCCTGAAGAAGAATTTTATGTAAACCCCACAGGTAAGTTCGTCATTGGTGGTCCAGACAGTGATGCGGGCCTAACTGGCCGTAAAATTATTGTTGATACATATGGCGGCGCTAGCCCGCATGGTGGTGGTGCATTTTCAGGCAAGGACCCAAGTAAGGTGGACCGATCTGCAGCCTATGCAACCCGCTACCTTGCAAAGAACGTAGTCGCCGCGGAACTCGCTGAAAAATGCACAATTCAGGTTGCGTATGCCATTGGCATTTCAAAGCCTCTTTCTGTTTATGTCGATACTCATGGAACAGGCAGTGTTCCTAACAGTAAAATTGCTGAAGCGTTGCAAAAGTGTATGGACCTTAGCCCTCGCGGAATTCGTGAGCATCTTCAACTTAATAAGCCCATTTACTCACCAACAGCTGCATATGGCCATTTTGGCCGGGCGCCTACCACGGAGGGTCATTTCTCTTGGGAAAAGACGGATTTGGTGAAGGCACTTCAAGCGGAGATCTAGCCCAAACTCGATTTTACGGCAGGCGTAAAGGGCGTCCACTGCGGATTGGCAGGCAGAAACTTCTAGAAGAGCTTTTACCCACCATTGAGATACCCTCACCGATAACAGGGCCAATTGACCCCCTTACGTTATTTGGGAACGGCAAAAAGCAAATATGGGTGGAAATTGGTTTTGGCGGAGGCGAGCATCTCGCATGGCAGGCCGCGGCAAACCCAGACGTGGGCTTGATCGGAGCAGAACCATTTATTTCAGGTGTAGCAACCTGTCTGTCTCATATTGCAGACAAGAAGCTTACTAACATTCGCCTGCACGCAGATGATGGTAGACCATTACTCGCGGCTTTACCTGAAGCTTCTGTTGATCGTGTTTTTGTCCTGCACCCAGACCCTTGGAGGAAACGGCGGCATTGGGAGCGCAGGTTAATTGGGCCAGAAGGTCTCAATGCTATTTCACGAGTGTTAAAAGACGGAGGAGAGCTCCGTGTGGCAACAGATCATCCAGGCTACCAGGTTTGGATGCTCAGAGTGCTTCAAAATGATCCACGCTTTTGGTGGACGGCAGAAAAAGCTGATGATTGGCGCATAAGACCAGCAGATTGGCCGGAAACCCGTTATGAAGCTAAAGCAATTAGAGAAGGACGATTGCCAATAAAGCTTATCTATAAGAGATACCCGCGGGATTAAAAGTTAGAGGCCTGAGGGTGGTTTGTTCAGCCTAATATGTTCCAAAAAGTTTGGAATCTGTTCCGTTAGAATGTTTTAGTGGTACCTTTTTAAAACTTTTGAGACCTTGGTTTTAGACATCATTTCCGTCATATGTTCATAAAACTAGTTTGAGTGATGAAGCGTATTTAATGACCAAGCACGTGTTGGAGTTAAGCAATCTAGCCTGCAGGCGTGGTGGGCGTCTGTTATTTTCAGGCTTGGATCTTTCCCTAACTGAAGGGGGTGCCGCTCTTGTTACTGGTCCTAACGGCTCTGGAAAATCAAGCTTTCTCCGAGTGATTGCTGGCCTAATTCAGCCCTTACAGGGGCAAATACATTGGGAAGGTCAGAATGCGCAAAAGTTTACCGATAATTTCAGATCAGCGTTACGATATGTCGGGCACTCAGACGGATTGCAACCAGTTCTTTCCGTCTTGGAGAACTTAAAGTACTGGAGCCAAATATACGGATCTTCCCAAGATTTAAAAAAGCTAAACCGCGGACTTGAGTCAGTTGGCCTTTTTGACCTTTCGGAGCTACCGGCACGCGTTTTATCTGCGGGGCAAAGGCGACGGCTTGCCTTGGCTAAAGCGATAGCAACCGATGGTAGGTTATGGCTTTTGGACGAGCCAACAGTCGCCCTCGACAGACAGTCCATTAAGAGAATTGAAACGGCTATCAGCGAGTTTAGGTCTTCAGGTGGTATTGTTATTGCCTCAACTAATGCTCCGCTTAATTTGTCTGATTGTAAGGCCCTTGATATCTCTGATTACCAATGGGCAGAACAGAATTGAGTGGATTCATCGCCACTCTCAACCGTGATCTATCCATCGCAAGACGCGAGGGTGGGGAAGCGTTCTTAGCGGTATTATTTTTTGTTCTTGGCGCTCTTCTATTCCCTCTTGGAGTAGGGCCTGAAGCCCAACTTCTCGCTGCAGTATCGGCTGGATTGATTTGGGTTATGGCTCTACTTTCCACCTTGTTAGCTTTAGATCGACTGTTTCAGGCTGATTGGCGGGAAGGCACGTTAGAATTATTGGTAATTTCGCCAGAACCACTTCCGTTAATTATTGCCGCTAAATGCACTGCACACTGGATAGTTACCGGCTTACCCATGGCAGTCGCCGCTCCTGTCATGGCTCTTCTCTTAAACCTTCCCCCTGAGGGTTGGCTTACATTGGTAGGAGCATTGCTAATAGGTGGACTAGCCCTAAGTTTTATAGGATCAATCTGTGCTGCCTTATTAATAGGATCGAGAAGAGGAGGAGTGCTAATGACATTACTTGCTCTTCCACTCTATATACCAACCTTAATTTTTGGGGCTGGGGCTGTGCAGGCTGCAGTGGGCGGATACGACTCAACGGGTCATTTGGCGCTTATGGGGGCAATAACCCTTAGCAGCATATCATTATGCCCTTGGGTAACTTCGGCAGCCCTGAAGCAGGCGATGGAGTAAAGTTTGTCGGAAGTGAATTTATCGGCAGCCCCAAAGGGAAACTTTTGGCACCGTCTTGCTAACCCAGCAAGATTTGAACGCTTAGCACGTTGGCTCACCCCATGGTTTTTGCTGGGCTTTTTGGGATTTGTCTCAACGGGGCTGTACTTTGGGCTTTATGCTTCGCCCATTGACTACCAGCAAAAAGATACTGTGCGGATTATGTATGTTCATGTTCCAGCCGCATGGCTTGCAATGATGACATATTCGACGCTTGCTATCTCTGGCTTTGTGTTTCTCGTGTGGCGTCATCCATTAGCTGAGGTTGCTGGGCTTGCTGCTGCCCCGATTGGTGCTGTCTTCACAGCTTTAGCGCTCGTGACTGGAGCGATATGGGGACAGCCTACTTGGGGAACTTGGTGGGTGTGGGATGCGCGCCTCACCTCGGTTTTAATCTTATTCTTTTTGTT
>VMCJ01000148.1 GCA_008081395.1 Rhodospirillales bacterium
TCGCAAATAGAGCCTTTGTTGAGGACTTCGCCGCTCACTTCCGTCCTCTAGTGCTGCACCCGGCAGTCAAGCTATTGCATGCGGCACCCTGGGGTCCTCACCCATAATTTAATATTGGTCAGATATTTTTTGCGACCTATCTCCAAAGGATTGTCGAAAACCAGATGGGTACATCAATGACAGATACCGTTCTAGCTGTTGCTCCATTGCCCGAAGGTCCTTGGCCAACCCTCGATCCCTTTCTGTTCTGTGTACATCACGATGATGACTACCCTGAGGGTGATGGGCAGATGCGTCCAAATGAAAGCCTCGCGGGACGCACCCTTGGCCAGGATTTTGGAGGTAAAGATGGTTGGAACATGTATCACGGTAGTACTGTCCCGGGCTTTCCGCAGCACCCACACCGGGGTTTTGAAACTGTAACAGTCGCCCGCCGAGGCTTTATTGACCATTCTGATAGTTTAGGTGCCGCTGCCCGTTTCGGTGAAGGTGATTTGCAGTGGATGACAGCAGGTAAGGGCGTTGTTCATTCTGAAATGTTCCCACTCTTACGCCAGGATGCCCGCAACCCGACGGAACTTTTCCAGATTTGGTTAAACTTGCCGGCTGTTTCCAAAATGGCTGACCCACATTTTAGTATGTTTTGGAAGAATAAAATTCCAAGTGTCTCTATTGCTGGGGCCGTAAAGCTTGTGAGTTATGCTGGTGCGTTGCCGGATGGGCAATTTCCACCGGCGCCGCCTCCAAGTTCATGGGCTGCCAATCCTTCAAATGATGTTGCGATTTGGACAATAAAACTTGACCCAGGATCAACGTGGACATTGCCGGCCACTGATATCCCAGATGTGGGGCGTTGCCTCTATCTATTTTCAGGTGGACCTGTGTCCTTTGATGGCCAAAAGGTAGATGCCCGACATGTGGTTCAAGTGAATGCCAGTCGTGATCTGACACTTCAAAGTGGTAATGAAATGTCTGAGTTACTCATGCTTCAAGGACGGCCTATCGGGGAACCTGTCGCTCAACATGGACCTTTTGTTATGAATAGCCGAGATGAGCTGGCCGCTGCTTTTGCAGACTATCGACAAACAGCTTTTGGGGGATGGCCATGGCCTCAGCAAGATCCAGTGCATCCGGTAAATGAGGGTCGATTTGCTCGGTTCCCAAATGGTGAGATTGATCGTCCAGAGTGAAGACTATTCTGGGTTAATAATGATGGAGTCGTCCCGGTTTCCCCATTCACCCCATGAGCCAACATAGTTTCGTACGTTCTTAAAGCCTAAAGATTTGAGCGTTATAAATGTATTGGCAGATCTGTAGCCCCCCTGGCAAAAAGCGATGACTGGTTTATCCGGTGTAACGCCATTTGCTTCGTAGAGAGAACGGATCTCATCGGCAGGGCGGAGTTTTCCATCTGCATCTAAATGATCGCGCCAAAAGATATGAACAGATCCAGGGATTGCGCCGGCACGTCGGGCCCGTTTTTCTATTCCTTTATTTTCACTTTCACGACGAACGTCTAGTACGACGACATCGTCACGACCAATTGCCTCATGGACGTCGAAGCGAGTTGCGAGCAGGTCTAATCGCTTCTTTCCCACGAAAGGTGGAGGTGTTGGAGGGGCTTTATCCGGCGCTATCGGCGTATCTGCGGATCTCACGCCAACTAGTTTGCGTCCTGATCTTGTCCAGGCACCACTGCCGCCGTCAAGCAATCGAACATTTGGATGACCCAGAACTCGAAGTAACCAAACTGCCCTTGACGCACGCTCTCCGCTCTCGTGATCATATACAACCACGGGCTTTTCTGCTTGAACGCCCCGTGAGCCAAACAGGACATTGAAAATAGATAGAAAAGCCTCCAAAGGTTCTTTGGAAGTATCGTTAAGACTGATCCCATAAACATCTATGTGTTTGGCGCCTGGAATATGACCTAAGGCGAAGTCGTTTGTGGGCCGAAGGTCCAGTAGGGTAATGTTATCAAGGCAGTTTGAAAGCTCTTCAACATCAAGCAGAAGACTTTGATCTGGAAAATTTGAAATACTCATAGGGCGACTATTTTCTTTTTAGGCAAAGGGTAGAGAATTTTATGGGATCGTTTGAAGAGTTAAGTGTCATGTGTAAAGTAATTTTAAAGGGCCTTACAAACGGCCTGGTAAAAGGGAGAGAAGTTAATGTCAGATAGCAATAGCCGCGCAACTAACGGGAGAGGACGACTTTTCGATTCGATAGTGGATACGATGGGTGACACCCCTTGTGTACGCATCAACAAAATCGCCCCTGATGGCATTAACTTGTACGTGAAAGCTGAATTCTTTAACCCTGCTGGATCAGTAAAAGACCGCCTTGCTACAAGTATTATTGAAGAGGCGGAAAAGCGCGGAGACTTAAAACCTGGCCAGACTGTTGTAGAGGCAACAAGTGGCAACACAGGGATTGGCCTCGCTATGGTATGTGCGGCGAAGGGGTATCCGCTGGTTGTTACCATGGCTGATAGTTTTTCTATTGAACGGCGCAAGCTTATGCGTTTTCTGGGCGCCAAGGTTGTTTTGACGCCCCGTGCCCAAAAGGGTTCAGGCATGTACAACAAGGCAGTCGAACTCGCGAAGGCAAACGGGTGGTTCCTTGCTCGCCAGTTTGAAACGGCGGACAACGCTAAGGTCCATGAAAACACTACGGGGCGCGAAATAGTTTCGGATTTCGCAGGCAAAAAGCTTGACTATTTTGTTTCTGGATATGGAACAGGTGGTACAGTCACAGGTGTTGCTCGTGTGCTGCGCAAGGAAATGCCGGATACTAAAATCATCCTAACCGAACCAGCTAATGCTCAGCTTCTTGGTGGCGGCAAGCCTCAGGATAGAACTGCGGACAATTCACCGGCGTCTAGTCACCCTGACTGGGATACGCATCCAATCCAAGGTTGGACCCCTGATTTCATTCCTTATGTTCTGCAGGAAGCAATTGATAATAGTCTCTACGACGAGCTTTTACCCGTTGCAGGGGCTGATGGTATCGCCTGGTCAAAGAAATTGGCGCAGCAGGAAGGTATTTTCACTGGTATCTCAGGTGGATCGAGTTTTGCGACAGCAATTGCCGTAGCCGAGAAAGCACCTAGGGGTTCCACGATCTTATGCATGTTGCCCGATACAGGTGAGAGGTATCTGTCCTCGCCTCTGTTTGATGGTGTGCCAGAGGATATGGACGAGGACGAGATAGCTTTGTCTAAGTCTACTCCAGGGTATCAAATGCCTGAGACTTGATCGAGGTCAGGCTAATATTGCACTCAAGCCGTCTACTGCGATGAGCTTGAGTGCAAGCGCACCCAGCATCAACCGGAAACCTATCAAGAATAACCGCTCATCTAATTTTGCAAGTAATATGCGTCCGGCACGCGCGCCCAATACGGCGGCCGGCACCATAACGGTTAGTAGAAGCCAATATTCTGCAAAGCTAAAACCAACTGCTGTAAATCCAGCAATTTTTAAGAGATTGCCGATAAGGCCAAAAAAGCCCAGCGTGCCGACAATCTCTTCTTTTTTTAGATCTTTCCGTACAATAATAGCTCCTAGAACAGGCGCTATTACGCCGACAATCATATTTAAACATCCTGTACAGAATCCAACTGGAATAAACGCCCAGATTGGAGTTTCTTTAATGTGGTCTTGCTTAAGGTAGGGCAGGGCGAGTGTTGCAAGAACGAAGCTACCTATCAAAAGCTGGATGACGGCTGCGGGCAAACCTTGAAATAGCCAAAGCCCAAGAACAACGCCAAATGGCAAAAGAAGGGCAAAGCGCCAGATAATTGGCCAGACCATATGCTGCCGCAAAAGCCAGGAGCGCGTTACATTTGATGCAAGTTGCACTATG
>VMCJ01000067.1 GCA_008081395.1 Rhodospirillales bacterium
GGACCAATAGAACAAATTGCAAGCCCAATGCATTTTTCCAGAACGCCAACAGCTACTTTGACCGCCCCCCCTTTACTGGGCCAACATTCCCGAGATTGCCTCGCCTTTGCGGGGCTCTCCCATAATGAGATAGAGAAGTTAATCCAAGACGGTATAGCCGTCGAAACCAAGGAATAACCAAGTGCCTCCCCCACTTAATGGAATTAAGGTTGTTGATTTCACTCGTGTAATCGCTGGACCTGTTGCTGCTCTTATTTTGTCCGATCTAGGCGCTGAGGTAGTAAAGCTCGAGCATCCTGAAGGAGGAGATGATACTCGCGGATATCGCCCGCCTGATTACAAAGGCCTATCACCCGCATTTTTAGCATACAATCGCGGGAAACAGTCTGTAGCCATCGACTTGCAAAAATCCTCTGGATTAGCAACTGCCCGAGGACTGATCAAAGAAGCAGATATAGTAATTGAAAATTTTTCAACCGGCGTGATGACGAAATACGGATTAGATTACGACTCTGTAAGACGACCAGAGCTGATATACATTTCAACTTCAGCTTATGGACGAGATGGACCATTCGCCCAACAACCAGGTTACGATCCTGTTGTACAAGCTGAGTCAGGCTATCAATCTTTGACGGGGCATCCCGAACACGAGCCAGTACGAACAGCAATACCAATGACTGACGTAACTACGGGGTTAAATGGAGCACTAGCTGCATTAGCAGCCCTTTGGCGCAGGAAAAAAACCGGTCTTGGCCAATTCGTAGAGGCTCCTCTATATGACACAGGTGCTTTTAACACGCTTCCTCTAGCAATTCAGCGGATGTTAGGAGGCCAAAACCCAACTCGGCTTGGAAATGCAGATCACTGGATTGCTCCTTCAAACAGCTACATAGCTAGTGACGGGCAATTAGTTGTATTGACGGCGGCCGACAACAAACAATTCAAGGCCCTTTTCTCACTAATAGACCGCCATGATATTGTCGGAACGTCAGATTACTTAACAGCAGTCGGTCGATTAAATAATCGAGACAAATTGGATAAAGCAGTCCAAGCAGCTATTGCGACAGCTCCGGCTGCTGATTGGGTTACACGTTTGCGTGAGGTAGGTGTTCCGGTTGCACTTTTGCGAGAGACACCGGAAGCCATTGAATCAAAAGAAACTAAACGCCGTGGTCTCACAGGCCGTGCCCCACATCCAATTTTAGATGACGCACCGGAACTCGGCCCCCCTTTTCGACTAAAATATCGAGGAACGAAACCAGCTCAAGGTGCGCCAACACTCGGCCAGGATACAGATAAGGTCCTCAAGAGATGGCTCGGCTATAGCGAAGCGCAGATTGCAGAGATTAACGGAACGGATAATTTATCATGACGGGGCCACTAGAAGGACTTCGTATAGTTGAGATTGGCGAGGGGCCTGCAGTCGCATTTGCCGGGCGAAATTTTTCTGATCTTGGTGCAGAAGTGGTTAAAGTGGAAGTTCCTGGGGGTGACGCTATCCGTCAATGGCCTGGTCCAAATATACTAGGCGCCCCAGGCATATTTCATGCTCTGAACCGCGGTAAAGCATCATTAGTTTTGGATATTAGTAAAACTGCTGGAAAAGAAACCCTGAGAGAACTGCTTGCCGTGGCTGATGGCTGCATCGATGGGACTGATATAGGAATAGCAAGACAAATAGGTCCAGCTTCTCTAGTTGTTGCTCGGATAACACCTTATGGAGAAGATTTCGAATCACCCGAGCATCATGAAGCAACTTTGCAGGCAGAGTCTGGTTTCCTAGCAATCAATGGCCGCCCAGACTTTGCTCCCGTTCGAACGGGTTTACCTATGATCGCACAGGGCGCAGGCGCAAGTGCTGCCCATGCAATGTTAGCTTCTCTGATTGCGCGCGAGGATGACGGCGCTGGGGAAGACATCGACATAGCACTTTATGACCAAGGGGTGGTGCTATCATATCATTATGCCACTCAATATCTCGTAAATGGTGTCAGACCTACCCGCTTTGGAAACAACAGTCCGGCAGCGGCACCTCTTGGGGTATTTCAAGCGGCGGATGGAGAATTTCAATTAACTGTTGCGGGTGAGCGGGTTTGGAAACGCTTTATCGAAAATATGATTGAAATGCCAGAGCTAGCTGAGGATCCGCGCTTTGTTACAAACTCTGACCGGGTATCTAATCAATCTGCTTTGTTGGCAATTCTAGTACCACTATTCAAGAGCCGATCTCGTGACGAATGGATCCAAAAGATGAAGAGCGGTGGCGTACCAGGAGGGCCAATTCGAGATATCAACGAGGCAATAAGCGCCAAGGAATCTACGCAACGTGGATTGATAGTGTCCCAAAAGCAGGGAGGAGGAGTTCCATCTATTCGTAATCCACTGAGATTTCGAGACACACCTATTGGAGATCCGACACCAGCACCTGGCCTCAACACCGGAGGACCAAATATGTTAGATCTCTGGAAGTACAACCAATGACCGCGCCAGAGAATATTTTAGCCGCGACAGAGCCTCCACCACTTGAGGGCATCCGCGTACTGGATTTTTCACGCATTATTGCAGGCCCACTTTGCACCCAGCAGCTTGCTGATATGGGGGCCCAGGTTATCAAAATTGAAAACCCAGACGGCGGAGATGACACACGCCGCATGAGCACCCCAAGTGCCGGCGGCCAAGCTCACTTTTTCCTAGCATTCAATCGCTCAAAACAAAGCCTATCAATTGATCCACGTACCGAAGATGGAAAGGCAATAATCTTAGATCTGCTCAAAGGTACAGACGTCTTAGTAGAGAATTACAGACCCGGCGTAATGAAGAAATTTGGCCTGGACTTTGAAAGCCTCAAACATAAATTTCCCAAATTGATTTATCTTTCAGTGTCAGCTTACGGCCAGACTGGTCCCATGTGGGATAGACCAGGTTTTGATCCAGTATTGCAGGCGGAATCAGGAATGATGTCCTTAACTGGCGAACCTGACGGCGAACCAATGCGGCATGCCCTAAGTCTGGTAGATACCATGACTGGTCTACAGTCTGTAGGAGCAATTTGTGCTGCCCTACTCGCCAGAAACAGATCAGGCAAAGGACAGCGCATAGATTTAGCTCTAATGGATATGGCCGTTGCAGCTTTAGGCAATGCGGCTCTTTTCTATCTTTGTTCTGGAAGTCAGCCAAAGCGTGCTGGAAATTCCCACATGACGTCTACCCCAACTAATTTATTCTATGCTGCGGACGGTCCTCTTTACATGGCCCTGGGAACAAACCGTTTATACCGACAATTGTGCGAAGACGTACTTGAGCGCCCTGACCTAGTTACCGATCCTCAGTTCAAAGAACCCTCAGATAGATTGAAAAACCGACCTGAGCTTTTCAGAATCTTAGCTGATATATTTAAAACAAAGCCGAGGGAAGAATGGCTAAAGCGAATGCGCCACCTTCCTGCAGGACCCGTTCGCACACTTGGCGAAGCGTTAGAATCAGATGAAATTGCAGCGCGGGGAATGGTTGAAGAAGTGGACCACCCAACTGCTGGCAAGATACGTGTTTTAGGATCGCCTCTAAATTTTTCCAGCTCCCAACTTCGGGCCTTTGAAGCTCCCCCGACACTTGGACAACATAATAGATTGATCCTAAAGGAGCAGCTTGGCTTGGACGACCAACAAATTGCTAGCCTCGAAGAGCGCGGTATCATTGGAAAACGTGAATGATCCTTAGCCACAATTCTTCATTCATAAGACGCCTAACTCAATTTTTCGAAATTTTATGAAATATGAGTTGCAAATATGGGAACCAAGCAATCCAAGCGATGCGTATACCTATTATTTAAGGTTATAACGA
>VMCJ01000009.1 GCA_008081395.1 Rhodospirillales bacterium
GATATGCTCAACGACAAGCAAATTAGGGCGCCATCGCAAAACACGGGCACTTTCATCTAAAATAGCCTGTACCAAGCGAGGATCTTTGCCAGTTTTATCCGCCCAGTCCAATGCATCAGCTCCTGGATGCACATCGGAGAGCTCAATATAACGTCCCTCCGCTTTTGAGATGATTTTCTGTGCAACTACTAATATGTCGCCGTTTTCAAGTCGTTCTTCAGCTTGATCTAGAGCAGATGTCACATGCCCAACAAGATCATCACCTGAAGCAACTTCCGGAATTCCGGTGACAGTGAATGCATGGAAGGATCGAGCGTGATTTGGCATTTTTATCCCGGCTATATGACCTGCAATATTGCAATCCCACCATCCCAAATCATCCTAAGAGCCACGTAAAGAATTAAAAGCAATCCAACGTAAGCAATCCAACGGTTTCGTTCGAGAAGTCGCGCTATCCAGGTAGCAGCAAGCCCCATAAGAGCAACAGACAAGAACAAACCGAAAGCCATTATGTAAGGATGGTCGTGAGCAGCTCCCGCAACGGCTAACACATTGTCGAGGGACATTGTTAAATCAGCAACAAGAATTTGTATTACAGCCTGTCGAAGTGTCTTCTGCGGCAATTTTTTACCCGCTAAGTCAGTTTGCTCTTCATCAGAGGGGTTCGAAAGCTGAGTGTCATTTAGATTGGGTTGATGATCCCTAAGTTCACGCCAGAGTTTCCAAGCAACCCATAGCAGCAGTACACCGCCAAGAGCCAACAGACCCACAATCGACAATAACTCCGCGGCAACTAAAGCGAAAATGATCCGCATTAGCATCGCAGCTGCAATGCCAATCATAATTGCCTTCGCTCTGAGTTCCTTAGACAAACCTGCTGCTGCCATTGCAACAACAACAGCGTTATCACCTGCAAGAACTATGTCGATCCCAATGACCGTTAGGAGTGCTGTGATTTGACTTAAGGTTTCTGGATCAAACATTAATTAACCTTGGTGAACGAGCTCTTATATTTTTTGTTCTAACTATTCTGATATGGGAACTTTGCCTGTCGTTTGAAAGGTGTATCAGCGATAGGGGAAGTTAAATACTGAACCATCGACTTCAATTGAAATACCATCCGAAACAAGATCAATGTGGCGATTACTTCGAATCTCACCACCATACGTAGCTGAGGCACGCCAACCAATAAGATGGTTATCGCCCAGAGCAATATGTGCAGTCCCTCGACGAAACTTGTTCTCAACATGCCCTATGGCTCGTGCATTCGGATTAGTTCCAAGACCAAGTTCCCCAAGCAGCCTAGAATTCTGATCGGCACAATTTAGGATATTCTCCAGCTTTACTGCTGCACGTCCTCCAGAGATATCAGTGAGACTACCATTTTTGAATCTTAGATAAATTGGATCCTCCAGTAGCCCTAATTGAGGTCCTTGATCTGATAAATAAACAACTTGACCAAATGCATCAGCTACAAAGAGACCTTCGGCCGTTCCCTCTTCCGGTGACAGCATCGCTTCTCCACTTGGAAAAGATCCAAAACCAGTATCCTTTTCTGCATAGCCCGTGAGAGGCAAACAGGGCCTACATACGCCCACAGTCAAATCGGTGCCATTTTCAGAAAAGATACGTACCCTTCGGGCATTACTAACTTGGGAGGCTAACTCCCGAGTAATTTCTAGAAGCTCCTCTGGATTTGCGAGAGAAGCACCGCGACAAAAATCATCAAGCGGTGCGTTGTTAATCAAAACCTGTCTCTTGCCGGCAGAAAACAATGCTTCGGAGAGATCATCATAGGCCCGAGGAAAACGCATTGAAGTTGCAACTACTGTTAGGTCTGCACTTTTAACTGCAGCAACCACAGGAGAAGGGTGCAGATAGTTATCCATTTGTGCGGGACAGGCTATGACAGCCGCTGTTGTCGAACCTGCACCGGCAAAGTCACACGCAGCTACAATTGCGTCTATTAACTCTGGGGGCTGATCTGAACTCGCAACAATCAGTACATCTTCGCCTGGATTGACGTTTCCACTAGCTAAATTCCAGGCCGCCCGGCGCAATTCATGAAACGGAAACAAAAATACCCTCCTAAACGCAATTTTTTGAGAAAATTAAAATCACTTTGAATCAATAAAAAGCTCCAATCCTGGCGAACGAAAAGTCACCAGTTTTCCACCCGTGCAGCAGTCTATCCACTTCCAGACACATAATCATAGGACTATTATCTTTGAGGAGAATTAAAACAGATTACCAATTTCAGACTTTTTCTTGCCAATCTCTTAACATTTTTATTGTCTAAACCAGTTTTATCATGCCAGTCCGTTTGTGGTCTTTGTACCTCTTGAAAGGTGAGCGTTAATGTTTTCTCGCAAAGCTAAACTCCTAATCGTTATTTGCTTTGGTTTTGCCTTAAGCGCATGCGCGCAGTCTTACAGAGAAGGTATGTCAGCCACCTCAATAGGTTCGGTTTTCAACTATTATCTCACCGAGAAATATAAAGAACTTGCCGCAGCTGAAGCTGCCGAAATGGATTGGAGGGATGCCGATTGGTTTGGAAACCGCGCTTTAGCGACTGCTGGTGATTATGCTCCTGAGCCACAGCCTCTAAGCGAAAGAGATTTGGTACAACCTCACCTTGGTGAACTTACTGCTGCGCGCAATATGCTTTTAGCAGCTTTTGATGAGGGCGTTAAAGAAAGCAAGCCGGATGCAGCTGCAACCGCGCAAGCTGGTTTTGACTGCTGGATGCAGGAAGCAGAAGAAAATCATCAACCTGACGATATCCAAAGGTGTAAAGATACCTTCTGGGACGGCATGAAAAAATTACTTGAAAGACCGGAAGAAACAGCACGTGGCCCTTGGATAATCTACTTTGATTTCGACAGCTCAAGGGTTGCAGGTGACGCGCAGATTGTGATCGACGAAGCATCCTCCGCCGCCTCAAAGGGCTCTAGCAAAGTAATACTTACTGGCCATGCTGATAGATCTGGATCAGAGAAATATAACCTTGATCTCTCCACACGCCGAACTGATTCAGTCGCGGAAGCATTAGAGCAAAAAGGTGTGAGCAGAGGACAAATTAGATCCAATGCCTATGGTGAGAGCAAACCAGCAGTGGCAACTCCTGATGGAGTGAAGGAGCCGAAAAATCGGCGCGTTGAAATCCGCCTAGCTGACTGAGCCACCTTACTGCTCCAGTCCAACAGAGGTTCTTTAAAACAAACATCCGTTTTGAATGTCGTGATTTTTAGCTCTGTGCGAGTGCAGGTGCTTTAGCTCAGAAAAATTGCGAATTTTGATTTTTAAAATCATGACACGCTACTATGCTGGTAGGGTTTTTAATTGCGCATTCAACTCGCAAAAACTTAAGCAAGTAATCGGAGAACGATGTTATGCAGCTCTCATTCAACCCTCTTCATAATAACTTTGCTGCCGAAGTAAGCGAAATTTCCCTTCGCGAGACATTTGATGAGACAATTCTCGCAGAAATTCGAAGAGGCATGGATCTATACGCTGTACTTATTTTTCGAAGTCAGAACCTCTCCGATACAGAGCAAATGGAATTTGCCCAAAGACTAGATGGTGAGCTGCACGCCAAAACCGGCGCAGCCGCACTCGGAAAGACGCGATTAAAAAGCGAGGCAATGGCAGATATATCAAATGTTAGCATCGACGGCACTTTGCTAGAACAAGAAAACCGGAAACGTCTCTATTCCCTAGGAAACCGCCTCTGGCACACCGACGCGTCTTTCCAAGACCCCGCTGGCCGATATTCAATGCTG
>VMCJ01000075.1 GCA_008081395.1 Rhodospirillales bacterium
ATTGTAACATCTTTACCTGCTCGCTTTATATCTGCTTGCCCAAAAGGGATACAGACATCTTCAGTTGGGACAGGGCCAGAAACATTGCCGATCCGACCTGCCTCAAAAAAGATAACTGGATTGTCATCTCTGATAGCAGTTTTGATTAGACCTTTGGCATCGGCTGGCGTCGAAGGAATAGCGAGCTTAAGGCCGGTCAATTGCATGAACATGCTATAAGGGCTTTGGGAATGTTGAGCTGCTCTGCGGGTGCCGCCGCCAACGGTTGTCCGAAAGACGATTGGAAATCGTGTTTGGCCACCAAACATGTAGTGAATTTTTGCCGCCTGGTTGACTATCTGATCCATAGCAACGAAGCAAAATGTCACTAGCCGCCAATCAACAATTGGTCTGTATCCAGCACCTGCCGCACCAATTGCCATTCCCGTGAGGGCACTTTCGGCAATCGGGGTCTGGCGGACGCGTGGAAAACCAAACTCACTATGTAATCTAGCAGGCGCTTCTGTGGACATATGGAATATCTTTGGATCGATCCGCATCTCCTCCGCAATGCCCTCGATAATAGCGTCTACATAAGACATTTCTCTAAATGTTGTCATTTAGCTAATCCCGAAAAGACATCTTCAAGGGCAGACTCTTTTGATGGAAATGGACTCTTCTCGGCAAAAGAAACTGCTGTGGCCAGGTCCTCTTCAACAATCGTTTTGAGCTCTTCAAGTCTTTCGTTGGGTAACAAATCGGATTGGCTTTGCAGCAACGAAATCATTCTTGCAATCGGGTCTTTATCTTCCTGAAGCCAAGCTTCAATTTGCTCGGGAGGCCGAGCGTCTGGTTGATCCAAGCGTTCAGTGTGGCGGCGATGCCGGTATGTCTTCGCTTCGATAAGAGTGGGGCCTTGCCCAGCTCTTGCCCGAGCTACAGCGTCTACCGCCGCATTGTGGACTGCATAAACGTCGTTTCCATCAACGATAACTCCGGGAATGCCATACCCCTGAGCTCGATCTGCAACGTTTGGGGTCGCCACACTTTCTTCAGCTGGAACATTAACAGCCCATTGGTTGTTTTCGCAGACGTAAACCACTGGAAGTTTCCAGGATGCTGCAATGTTGATTGATTCGTGAAAAGGGCCAGCGTTTGAGGCACCGTCACCAAAAAAGCCTACGGCGACTGCACCTTTGTCGTCCATCTGTGAAGCTAGCCCGGCGCCGGTTATAATAGAAATACCGCCAGCCACGATACCGTTAGCCCCAAGCATCCCAATCGAAAAGTCAGCTATATGCATTGAGCCTCCTTTTCCTTTGCAATAGCCATCCGCACGACCGTAGAGTTCAGCCATCATTCGATTTAAATCAGCGCCTTTTGCTATGCAGTGCCCGTGCCCTCGGTGGGTAGAGATTATTTGGTCCCCGTCTCTAAGGGCCTCACAAACACCAACTGCAACTGCTTCCTCTCCGGAATAGGCGTGTACCACCCCGTAAATATCACCGGCGCGAAATTTCTCTGATGCAATTTCTTCAAATCGACGAATTGTAATCATTCGCCTAAGCATCGCGTATTGCCGCTCAGGACTAAGATTGGTCATAGGAAGCTCTCCCCACCAGTGATGCAAAAATCATGCACCAGTTAGTTGCACTGGGTCGAGCAACTTTTTTATGGTGGGAATATTCAGTCGGCAAGTTGGATTGTTATATTACTTACTGTTGTCGACGACGCCTGGAAGCTTGCAGCGCCCCGCCACCGGCTTCATCAATAAATAGTTCAGCTAACTGTTCCATCATGGCGCCAGCAAGTTGGTCCGCGTCAAAAATTGTTACGGCCCGCCGATAATAGCGAGTAACGTCGTGACCAATTCCAATAGCAACAAGCTGTACAGGTGACTTTTCCTCAATCAACTTGATAACGTCTCGAAGATGTCTCTCAAGATAGTTGCCTGGATTTACCGATAAGGTCGAGTCGTCAACAGGAGCGCCATCCGAGATTACCATTAGAATACGTCGGTCTTCAGATCGGGCTAAAAGACGGTCATGAGCCCAGAGTAAAGCCTCACCATCTATGTTTTCTTTTAAAATTCCTTCGCGCAGCATAAGACCGAGGTTCTTTCGAGTTCTACGCAAAGGAGCGTCTGCCTCTTTATAAATAATATGGCGGAGGTCATTAAGACGGCCAGGTGAGGGCTGTTTGCCATCTGCAGCCCATTTTTCTCGGGATTCGCCACCTTTCCATGCACGTGTCGTAAAGCCCAAAACCTCTGTCTTAACTTGGCAGCGTTCAAGAGTGCGAGCGAGAATATCAGCGCACATTGCTGCAACGGTTATCGGCCTTCCTCTCATCGATCCTGAGTTGTCAATCAGAAGAGTTACCACTGTGTCTCTGAATTCCGTGGACTTTTCCTGTTTGTAGGAAAGCGAGTGTGTTGGATTGGCTACTATTCGAGCAAGGCGAGCAGAATCCAGTAAACCTTCTTCCAGATCGAAATCCCAGGACCGGGTTTGTTGCGCCATAAGTCGACGTTGCAGTCTATTTGCAAGCCTAGTTACGACACCCTGTAAATTTGCTAGTTGTTGGTCTAAGTGACGGCGAAGGCGCGAAAGTTCCTCAGCGTCGCATAGTTCTTCTGCAGGTACTACTTCATCGAACTCTCGCGTATATGGAGCATATATTCGGGCAGCGTCGAGGCTGGGATCATAATTTGGGCGCTGTTGCGGTGTTGCATCACCGGCCTCCTCATCTCCCATGCCGGCCATCATTTCTGCATCGCCCTCTTCGCCTGACATGTCGTCAGTGGCGTCAGAAGCACTCTCTTCATATTCTCCTTGGGCGGCCATCGCTGCGGCGCTGTCAGCATCAGCTGCTTCAGTATCAGAATTTTCGTCAGACTCTTCACTTTCGTCTGAGCTTTCTCCATCCTCACTGTCAGAGCTCTCAGCCTCCTCTAACATCTCTATGTCTTGGAGAAGTTGGCGCATGACATCGGCGAATGCTGACTGGTCTGAGATATTTTCTTTCAGGCGCTCGAAGGCATCACCTGCTTTTTCCATGAATTCATCGCGCCACATATCGACCATTGCTGTGGCCTCTGCAGGAGGAGCTTTTCCAGTAACAGCTTCGCGCGTCAAAAGGGCTAACACTTCCGCTAGAGGCGCATCATCACGCTCGACAACTCTTGAATAACCTTGGCGCCGACACCGCTCTACTAAAGCCTCGTCTAAGTTAGCGGATACTCCCTCCATTTGAAGAGCGCCAATGGATTCCACCCTTGCCTGTTCGATAGCATCGTATGCGGCTCGGGCTGTTCCACCGGGTGGACGATTTTGCGAGTGCGCCGCTTCATCATGATGTCGTAGCTTAAGGGCTAGAGCGTCCGCTTCGCCGCGTAAAATAGAGACTTCGCCCTCCGCCATGTCACGTGATGGCGTTGGTAGCCTAGCAGAAACCCCATCTGTGGACGCATTGTCTGGACCAAAGGTTACGTCGAGTTCACGCCTGCCAGCCACGGCTCGCATCGTAGCGGCAGTATTGCGCTTAAATACCTCCGAGGGGGACTCAGCTTCGGCCATGTGACGCTGGTCTCAGTATCAAGCGCTTTGCTTAAGGCCAGGTGCTGCCACTTCTGGCAAATCCTGACCGAAGACACGTTGGTAGTACTCAGCTACCACTGACCGCTCGGCTTCATCACACTTGTTTAAGAAGGTCATTCGGAAGCCCAGCGCGAGATCGTTGAATATCCGAGAGTTTTCCGCCCAGGTTATTACTGTGCGAGGAGACATCACGGTCGA
>VMCJ01000006.1 GCA_008081395.1 Rhodospirillales bacterium
AATCGTGTTGCCTGTGTTTGTTCCTCTAGTGGCCGGCCTTGATTTTGGCGATCACGTTGCAGCGAAGGATGTGACCTTCTGGTTCCTTATCCTGATGGCAATCAATTTGCAGACGTCATTCCTGACACCACCTTTTGGCTTTGCACTTTTCTACATGAAAGGTATTGCGCCCAAGGAAGTGCGTATTCAGTCGATCTACAAGGGTATTATTCCATTTGTGCTGCTTCAGCTCGGTGGTTTAGCCTTAGTTATCTGGCAACCAAATGTCTCGCTCTGGCTGATGAAATCAGTCTACGACTACTGATTGGCGGAAGGAAATAGATATGAATCAAGCAGCATCCTCTGCAGATCAGCAGCCACTTCTTCATCTAACTGATGCGCAAATGCCTTCAGGGCTGCGTCTTGCTATGAGAATTAGGAAGTTCGTAGATTTTGTTGGCCGATTTGGCTCATGGTTTGCGATGCCGTTGATCTTGATCACGGCATTCGACCTGACCATCAGAAAATTAGGTGGCATCCAAATTTATCTTGTTGAGAATGTAAGCGGTTACTTTGGATCAACATTACTTCAAGAGCTTGAATGGCATTCGCACACGGTTTTGTTCGTTTTGGTGTTGGCCTATGGGTTCATCTGGAACACGCATGTTCGTGTTGATCTTGTGCGGGAAAACCTAGCATTTAGGAAGAAGCTTTGGATCGAGTTCCTCGGCATTACCGTATTCCTATTGCCATTCTGTGCCATCATTACGTACTTCTCGGCCGTTTATGTCGTTGACTCATGGTCGACGAACAGAGATGCGGCCTGTGCATGGTACGAGTGTGGAGAGGTGTCAGCTTCGCTCGTGGGCCTTTCCCATCGCTGGGTCATCAAGAGTGTAATGGTGTTTGGCTTCGTGACGGTATTCTTAGCCGGCATCGGCGTTTGGCTTGAAATGTTCTATGCGCTCTTCAAGCCACAGCACTGGCGTTTCCCTTTATCTACGCAAGAATGGCCTGAAGAAGCCGGTGATATGATCGAAGGCAAAGAAAGGCTGGATCTCGATAAGGTTGACGACCAACTCGAGCTGCGTTCTCGGCGCATCAAAGAAACAGGTACGTTTTGACGGCTAGAATAGGCATTGTTTGCCACTAAATTAGAGAGGGCGGCGGTCAATACTGACCACCGCCCTCTCTGCGTTTGGTGTGGATCACAAAATTAGGAGTGTTTGACCCTTGCTGGACTGGGAAAGTCTTTTTAAGCGCTACGTTTGGGATACCAACACAACCCCCTATTTTACGCCGGTGGCCAAGCTCAACCGCTATCAAGCTGACCATGAAATTTTTGCGTTTTGCATGTTTGTGGGAATTATCTTCGCTGTCGTCGCTCTTGCTGCGTTAACGGACGTATCGATGATTGGGCGATCTCCCATTGCGGGTCTGTATGCTTTTACTGTCGTGTCGGCTGCAATCGTCTTCAACTATACCAAGGTCGTATGGGCTGTTCTTTGGTTGGCTTTAGCGCCTCTTGCCGGGTTAGCGTTTGTGCTTTTTTACGGCTTTGATGGTGGTCGAGTGCGTGTAGACAGCATAATAGTTGCTGGATTATTTATCTTAACATTAATGTATATGCCTCGTCTTATAAGCATTGCGCGTGCTTATCCAGACATACCTGAACCTGAAACACTTCCGCCGCGCCGACGTCGTCTTTTTAAGTAAAAAGTATGTCCGAAAGTCCTAGAAAAATTCCAAGAGCAATGGGCTTTACCCAACATCTAACCGTGTTTGTCGTGGTCTCAGTACTAGGATTTTTATTCACCGTGGTTTTAGGTTTTGCATGGCCAATATTTTGGCCATTAGCCGTGTGGTCAATTTTTTTAGCTGTGCATTTTTTCTTTGCTAGTACTGCCGATGTGCGTGAAGATTGGGTGAATAGTCGGGCAGAGGAATTGCGATACAAATCATATGATTTTGATCACATACGAGATATTAGAAAACGAATTGAACAAAAAGATCCAAGCATCACGCACCACGCAGAACGGAACGATTAATCTCTGCTAATATTTGACGCTCGTTTAGATGACGTGGGCACGAATGACTTTAGCTTTTAAGCGCATAATAAGTTGTGTTTACGGAGGGATGCTCTTTGCCACCTAACCCAGATCTGAAAATAGGGCCTGCTTTCAGCAACAGTCTCATCTCGGAAGCCAATAGGTACTTTAGCCTCTGTACCACTCGCCATTCCGGACAAAACCTGCAAGGCCAAAGCGTCGGCGTGCCTCTACTGTGACCCCATTGGCATCGGTAAGGGGGAACGCGCCTTCATCCACCCTCAGTAATGTCACATCGCCAGCATTTCCAACAGATATACTGCCAAGCTCTGGTCGCCCTATAGCTTCTGCAGGACCTGTTGTTGATGCTCTGATAATGTCGGGAATATCCATTCCTAGATGGAGAAACTTTGAGAGGGTAACTAATTGGTCGAATGCGGGCCCTTCAGCAGACATCATATGAACGTCGGACGAAATACTGTGAGGAGGCAAGCCGGCATCAAGCATTGCTCCGGCTACATCCCAGCAAAATGACCCCTTGCCGTGGCCGATATCAAAAATGATCCCTCTTTCACGCGCCTCTAGAATTTCATCACGGACCTCTCCATTGGCGCGAGTAGGCGCAGCAGGGAATGGTCGATAACAATGAGTTAAAACATCTCCTGGCCTCATTCGCGATAACACTTCAGTGCGTGATGGCGGGGGATTGTCGAGATGTGCCATTACAGGCAGACCTAGTGCGTCTGCTGCTTCAATAGCGATATCTAACGGCGCTGCTCCAATGCCATCCGATGCCACAAGACCTACTCGCACCTTTACGCCTACAATTATATCACTGTGTTCTTTGGCTACCCGGACGACTTCATTTGGGTTCAGAAGCCGTATATCACCAGATTCCCCAACCATCACGGCAGGACTAAAAGCAAAAATCCCAGCAAAGCTAGCATTGATGTAAGCTAGAACGCGTGACTTAGCCGGTTCGACTATGTGACTGCGAAAACCGTGAAAATTTGCAGGGCCTGCACTACCTGCATCTACAAGGGTCGTGCATCCGGTTTTTGACATATACGTGTCTGGGTCTACTCCAAGAGACGTTCCACCCCAATAAATATGGGTGTGAAGGTCTATCAGACCAGGCGTAACGAGTAGGCCTTCAGCATGAATTACTTCACTCGCACTGCCATCGGCATCACTTCCAATTGCGGCAACCTTACCTGCTTTAAAGGCAATATCGGTAGTTTGGTCGAGACCATTTGCAGGGTCGATTACTCGACCACCTCGAATCACAAGATCAAAAGTCATCAATTGGGCTTCCTATTCCTTGCGGTGGACAGCTTGGTGGCTGAAGATGTCTTAAAGTAAGAAACTTTTTTGTACCTTCAAAGAGGTCTTTGAGGCAGATGATACCTATTATTGGTTATGCGGATAAATTAACAGTCGCTCCAGGTGAGGTTATTTCGTTCAAGATCTCAAGTGCTAGAGATCAAGACTATCGCGCAAGTATTGTTCGATTGATTTCTGGTGACCCAAACCCGCTGAGCCCCGGGATCCAATTCGCAAATATTCCGTCAGATGTGGATGGGGCATATCCATCTCGCCTCCAAAGAGTAAAGCTTGGCTCCTATGCAAAAGTTGAAAGTGGTGGGGCGCTTAAAGATCTAAAGTCATTCACACTATCAGCTCTGATATGGCCAACAACACCAGACAAACCAGAACAAGGTGTCATG
>VMCJ01000028.1 GCA_008081395.1 Rhodospirillales bacterium
TGAAAGTCACTGCTATCAGATCAACCCGAGGCCGTGTGACGGGCGTTAAGACCACCGAAGGTGAAATTGAAAGCCCTATTGTAGTAAATGCGGCTGGTATGTGGGCACACGAGTTTGCCCGCCTTGCCGATATTCCCGTTCCCGTACAAGCGTGCGAACATTTTTATGTGGTGACTGAGCCTATTGAAGGTCTGCCTTCAACGCTTCCCGTTCTTCGCGATATGGATGGATGCGCGTATTACAAAGAAGATGCAGGGAAACTTCTCATAGGTGCCTTTGAGCCTAAGGCAAAACCCTGGGGTTTAGAGGGTATTCCGGACGAATTTTGCTTTGACGAATTGCCGGAGGACTTTGACCACTTTCAGCCAATCTTAGAGCAGGCCATGCGCCGTGTGCCGGTCTTAGAAAAAATAGGTATTCGAAAATTTTTCAATGGGCCGGAGGGTTTTACCCCAGACCAGCGCTACTATCTCGGAGAGACTGCCGAGCTTTCAGGTTTTTATGTTCTCGCAGGATTCAATTCGATTGGGATTCAGTCAGGTGGTGGCGCAGGTAAGGCATTAGCGGAATGGATTGATTGTGGGGAGATGCCATTCGATCTTACAGCAGTAGATGCGCAACGTGCTCTTCATCACGAGACAAAACCAAGTTTTCTCGTCCCACGCGTGTCAGAGGCTCTAGGACTGTTGTATGCGATGCACTGGCCAGGAAGAGAATTTGAAACGAGCAGGAATGTGGTCCTATCGCCGCTTCATAACGAGACTGAGGAAGCGGGGGCTGTTTATGGAGCTGTTTCAGGGAAAGAGAGGCCAAACTGGTACGCAAAACCAGGTCAAAAACGTGAATATGCCTACAGTTACGGACGGGCTAATTGGTTTGAAAATGTTGCTTTGGAGCATTCTGCAACCCGAAGGGCTGTAGGACTTTTTGATCAGTCTTCATTTGGTAAATTTTTAGTTCAGGGGCGGGATGCAGTTTCATGTTTGGAAAGACTTTCAACTAATTCTGTGTCTATCTCACCTGGCCGCACGATTTACACGCAATGGCTAAACAGCAGAGGTGGGATTGAGGCAGACCTAACTGTAACCCGACTTGAGGAAGAGCAGTTTTTGGTTACCACAGGTGCGGCTGTTTCGAAGCGTGACTTGACGCGTCTTAATCGGATGGCCCAATCCTTTGAAAAGGTAACCGTTAACGATGTTTCCAATAAATTTGCAGTGATTGGAGTGATGGGCCCGTACGCTCGAGACTTTTTACAGCCAATAACAGAAACAAATCTCGAACACTCTGCATTTCGTTTTGGGGCTTCAAAATTAGCACGAGTAGCCGGCATAACTTGTCGTTTAACACGAATTAGTTATGTGGGAGAGCTGGGTTGGGAGATATCCTGTTTGGCAGATGACGCGCCCAAGCTCTGGAGTTTGCTTTCTGAGGCTGGTCAAGGATTTGGAGCAGTTCCAGCCGGTATGTATGCAATGAATAGCCTTCGTTTGGAAAAGGGTTATCGCCACTGGGGCCACGACATCAGTCCAGAGGATAATCCGTTCGAAGCTGGGTTAGAGCATTTTTTACGATTAGAAAAAAATACAGAGTTTGTGGGGCAGTCTGCATTAATGAAAAAAAGAGAATTGGAGCCAAGACGACGACTCATGGCGTTTAGGTTAGAAGATCCAAGGCCTCTTCTTCATGGCAATGAACCAATTTTTATTGAGGGGAAATGCGTCGGTTGGGTCACATCAGGTGGCTTTGGACACAGTCTAGGCGTGTCTATCGGCCTAGGTTATGCGTCGGTCGTTGAGTTGGACGGGGCTTATGAGATTGAGATTGCTGGAGAGAGATTTCCCGCGATTGGAAGTCTCAAGCCCCTTTATAAGCCAGACAATCCTCATTTGAGAGCCTAGCTGCCAATTCCATGCAACAGCCAACCAACACCATAGGCAACTGCGGCGGCGGCAAGGCCTATCGCGAGTGTCTCTAGACCATCGCGGCTCCAATGTCTGGTAGAAAAACGACTCTTGGCAGCACCCGTTACAAAAAATGTTGCTCCCGTAAGGGCAAGAGCGGCAGGAGCAGCGCTTTCTTGTAAGAAAAGAAATGGAAGCAGTGGCATTGCACCTGCAGCTACAAAAGCGGCGAACGTGACTAGTGCAGCGGTCATCGGCTCACGCAGCACTGGAGGTTGCCCGTATTCTTCAACTAGCATGAAGTCGATCCAACGGTTTTCATCGGCGGATGTAACTTCAACGGCCTGGTCAAGGGCGTCGCCTTCAAAGCCTTTGGAGCGATAAATTTCGCGAATTTCGCGGCGTTCGCCTTCAGGATTTTCACGAATGTGCCGAGCCTCTATCGCGCGAAGACGCTCTGCCTCGTCATGTTCTGCTTTAGTCCCTGAATAGTTGGCTGCTGCCATTGAAAATCCATCGGCTAGCAGGTTTGCGCAGCCTAGGATTAAGACAATTCGCGCTGATAGATCCGCTCCAACGACCCCAGCTACGATAGCAAAAGTCGTAACAGCACCATCAATTGCCCCATAGATCCAGTCGCGCAGATAACCTGGCCGAGCCCCAGCTTCGAGCCTCTTCCTTATCGCTGCTGTCCCATGCTCATGATCGCCAATATCACGTGCCAAAACTAATCTCCAATCTTCATAGATAAGGCTTAGCAGTTATAATCTTCCGAAGAAACTAGGCAGTTATGGAGATATCCCATGGCGGATGATGCAACCTATTGTCTTCACACTTTGCTCATGGCACCCCTGGAATGGAGTAAAGTAGGTGAAGCTGCCTCTGCCATTCGTGAAGCTCTAACCCCATTGGGTGGCTCACTTTATGGGGCCTGGCGTAGTCAGATTGGAAGGCCGCGCGACGAAGTCCAACTGATAACACGTTGGTCTAACCAAGATGCAGATTTGGCAGAAAAAGCAGTTACTAGTGTTTTACCGCCAACGCGTTCTGCATTAAGCGTTCAAATGCGGCCCACTCTTCGTCCAATCGACTCAAGGCACCCAACATTGCAAGGCAATTATGCTTTTAGACAATTTACCACACCGGAGTCGGATTGGCCTGAATTTCTAGATCTGTGCGCTGGTGCTTGGTCTGATTTTGAAAAATCCTATGACAGTCAGGTCATTGGCCTTTGGCGATTCAATATTCTAAACAAAGGACTGGTTCAAAGCTTGCTTCTGACACGACGGCCCAATCTTGCTATGTGGGAGCGATCTAAAATTCCAGAAAATGATACTGAGGCTGAGGTGCGTCGTAAGTTATCCCGTCGATATGATTTGTGCGTCGACACAGATGTGTTCACGACCACGTTACTGACAGCTGGCGATAGGAAAGACGAAGCACGCTGGACTTGAATCTCTAAGATATGGAAACATAATTGACCAACTTTTGATATAGGGGGGCACATGACGACTTATGAAACAATCACGGTTGAGCCCATAACACCACGGATAGGCGCCATGGTCTCAGGTATCGACCTTGCCAAGACCCTAGGAGATCAAGAATTTCAAGAAATTCATGACGCATTGATGCGTCATGAGGTTATCTTTTTTCGTGATCAGCACCTTACATTAGAGCAGCATAAAGAATTTGGGCGTAGATTCGGCGAACTGGATATTCATCCTGGTTCGCCTGGACCAGAGGGACACCCAGAGGTTCTGGTGATCCATGCCGATGAAAATTCAAAGTTCGTAGCTGGCGGTCTCTGGCATT
>VMCJ01000004.1 GCA_008081395.1 Rhodospirillales bacterium
CAAACTCGCAGAAATTTTGGCTGCTAGAGCATGATTTTTAAAATATGGATCATGGGAACTGCGCTAGTTTTTCTATCAAATGTGGTCCTTGCAGAAGGCGTACTCAGTGGCCGGCAACTCGTTAAACCCTGCAAGGTCTGCCATTTTTATAAAGAAAAAAAGGGGAAATCTGGCCCCCATCTTTTCAAATTGATCGGCCGCCCGGTTAGCTCAGTTGAAGGTTACCCATATTCAAAAGCTTTGCTTAAAATTGGTGGCGAGTGGCAAGAACTCAGACTTGCTAAATTCTTGAATGATCCCCAAGCATTCGCTCCCGGCACAACAATGAATTTTTCAGGTTTTAAAAATATGAAGAGAGTAAAGATAGCCGCCTCATATTTCGCCGGGCTATCAGCGCGGCAATAATTCCTTGACTTCAGGGTAAGCATTGGTCTGCAATTGTGATCATCGCATATCCAAGGTGAAGTAAAATGGTGTCGATCCAGCCTCTTGAAGCAAGTTTTGGTGCAGTCATTACCGAGGTAAAACTAGGAAAGTTAAACGTTGAGGATTGGGGAAAAATTGAAGAGGCGTTTAATGAGTACGGCGCCCTCGTATTCCCTAACCAACATACAACTGATGAAGAACATATCGCCTTCGCGGAGCGTTTTGGACCGATAGAATTTCTGCGTGGCGCAGGTGAAAAAGCAGCTTGGATCAGCAATGTTAATCCAGACGGCACAGTCATGGAAATCAAACAAAAACGGTTTCAGGCCCTGCGTGGAAATGAAGGATGGCATACAGACAGCTCTTACATGCCACTTGCCGCCAAAGCCTCCGCACTAGCTGCAATCAAAACACCCCAAAAAGGTGGTGAAACTGAGCTTGCTGATATGCGTGATGCCTACGACACACTCTCTGAGACGATGAAAGAAAAAATCGCAGGGCTATCCGCCTACCATTCGCTCTATCAAAGCCAAGCAAAAGCTGGATACAAATTCAACACCGGTGATGGATATGGGTACCACACAAAAGGCGCACCGCTGCGCCCTCTCGTAAAAATTCATCCAGACACCAGCAGAAAATCGCTTTTCATAGGGCGACACGCTTATAAAATCCCAAATATGGCTGATGCAGATGCTCAGGCTCTCTTAGATGAGCTCTTAGATCATGCCTGCAAGCCTCCAAGGGTTTATAAGCACCAGTGGCGCCCAGGAGACATTATGATTTGGGATAATAGATGCATATTGCATCGCGCCTGTCCCTATGAGTATGCCGAACCAAGAATCCTCCGGCATGTCCGAGTGGCTGGTGACCCAAACACCGAAACGGCAGAAACAGGTCGAGACGATAGAGCTGATGACTTCGTACCCAGTTCTGTGAATAACTGAACAATACTCGAAGCCCTTAATTGAATAGGGTAAAGATTGTCATTTTGCTTGTGGCACTTGGCTGTATCTGGGTTCTAAAAAAACACCTCAGCAATCACCTCGTAAAACAACACTATTTTTTATTCGCATAATAAACAGTCTACTTAGATGCGCTTAGAGTTATTAAAGTGCTGGACTAGTAAGAATTTCTGGGGAGATCGATCGTTTAAGATATTTCCCATCCGCTAGGTCTCCCAAAAATCTGCCGTCTTCAACCATAATTTTTCCACGAAGCATGGTTAGCACTGGCCATCCAGAAATAGCATGCCCTTCCCATGGGCTATAATCAGCTTCATGCAGATTTTCGGCTTTCACTTCTCCTCTAATGGAAGGATCAAATATACAAATGTCAGCGTCGCTTCCTGCAGCGATAGCTCCCTTTTGCGGATACATTCCCATAATTTTAGCGGCATTGGTGGAAATTTGGTCAACAAATTTAGTGAGAGAATAGCCCCGCTTAGTGACCATTTCGTCATACATCACACCTAGCCTAGGCTCTACACCAGCATTCCCGCCTGTTGTGTCATCTATGCGATCGCCAATGGTCTTAATATTCAGACTGCAACACACTTCATCTGTCGCCACACAATTGATTGAACCATCTAGAGTACCAGCCCACAGAGCATCTTGATCCTGCTGAGATTTCAAAGATGGATAGGTATGATAAATTTGACCATTGGGTCTTTTGTAATCCTCTTGGGTATAGAGCAGGTATTGGTGCAATGTTTCACCGTAAATTGGCTGTCCGTTAGCTCTAGCTTCTCTTATTGCTTGAACGCCAGTTCCAGCACTTACATGCATCATGTACAGAGGTGTTTTCTCCGACTCAGCTAATCTCAGCACTCGCCGGAAAGATAAATCCTCTGACAATGCGTTATGTACTTCCGCTAAATTATGAAAACTAACCCTTCCCTCTCGGATCAACTTTCCATACATGTGCATCACAATGTCATTGTCTTCTGCATGGATAACGCCAAGACCGCCCGCCTTCGAAAGTGTCTTAAACAGTTCCCAAAGGTCACCAAAATGGACAAGTCTGCCTGCGCGGTTTGGGGTAATATTTGTGGTAAATATTTTAACTGTTGGGTAACCATCACTGATCAGGGACGGCAACTCATCAAAAACCTCAGGTGGGATATCTCCCAAAAGCATTAAATGATAAGCGTAATCGCAATAACACTTATTGACCCATTGTTCATCACGCTCTGCAATAACCTGCCTTAGTGGCTTAGGTTCCATGCGCGCAGCAAAGTCCAATAAGGTTGTCGTCCCCCCCCAAAGTGCTGCACGGCTAACAACTTCAGGAGGAGCACTGGTCATTGCGGAACCATCGGGAAGCGGCATATGCCAAGCGCAGTGTACATGAGGATCTATTCCACCAGGAATAACAATCTTCCCCTCTGCGTTTACCTCACGGGAGGCGTTGCCTTGTGGGATAGCGTTAGGCTGGGTTACCGCAGCAATCTTCTCACCTTTTATCGCGATATCAGAATTGCTTTCTCCTTGTGGCGTTACAGCAATGCCCCCGCGAATAACCGTATCAAACATCTCATCCTCCGCCCTTAATTAGGTGCTGTATTTAATTCTTTAGCCAAGCTTACCTCTTCATTTAGTAAACTGAGCAACGCATCTGAAAACTCGAGACTTAAATCTTCACCAATCAACGTTAAGGATGTCCCAGTTTCTTTATTTGGCCAAGTATCCAACCAACCCAGAGGATGAAAAATATTCTGGACACCATGAATGACACCTGGTGTGTCTGGGACTTCCACGATCTGAACAAGGCCCTTCACACGCAATAAGCGGGGACCGTAAACTTCGGCAAGTGCTTCAAAAAAAAGTGGCAAGGCAGCTGCGTGTACCGGCTCTGAACGCCGCAAGGTTATCACATCTGTATGGCCATGAATGTGTGAATGCTCTGACCAATTATGATCTCGATTGCGCGTATCGGTATTTGAAAGAAGGAACATGGGGTCTATTTCCCCAAATGAGGCTACCTTTACCTCTGCAACTGAATTCAATGCATGAATGTTGCCAACAATCTGCTCGGTAGCACATGCATCCGCTAAGTCCGACTTT
>VMCJ01000117.1 GCA_008081395.1 Rhodospirillales bacterium
TCTTGAACGATTTCATGGGATTTTCGGCCTTTGACATCCGCCACAAAGCCGACACCACATGCGTCATGCTCATTCCTGGGGTCATAAAGCCCCTGGGCTTCAGGCGTCTTAGACATAGGCCATCGTCCTTAAAAAATAAAAATTACACTAAGATTTCCTAGAACCCAGCCAGCCAAAATCAAGGGGTAAGCCCTTGATATGTAGAAGGCTGGGGCAATCTGAAACCCACGGTTTCCCCGTGCGATCCTCATAGCGAGGCGCTCACTTTTGCTGGCGCCGTCATGCTATAATCGAACCGCTAGCCTTGGGTCGGGGCGTCTCAGCTCCAGCACCCATATGCAAGGGGAGAGGTTATTTAGCCGAAAATGCTCATCTAGCCAAGCGTTAGACGACTAAAATTGACAATATTGCGCAGCTTAACCTTCCATCATCCCAGCCGTTGTATACCCACCGTCGGCAGCGTAAGCTTGGCCTGTTACAAAGCTTGCGTCATCAGATGCCAGAAACGCGGCAACCGCAGCAATTTCCTGAGGCGATCCAAACCTATGCAGAGGCATCCTACTTTGAACGCTAGGTGGTAAATCTGCAGTTTTAGTGACTCGCGTCTTAGTTGGTCCAGGTACAACTGCATTGACGTTTATCCCATGCTCGGCAAGTTCAATTGCCATTGTCTGAACCAAATTTATCAGACCAGCCTTGCTTGCCCCGTAGGCAGCGCGTCCACGACCACCAAAAAGCCCCGAATTAGAAGCAACAGCAATAATGCGGCCTCCAGTTTGCTGAGCCACCATTTGACGCGCGGCAGCTTGGGCAAAATAGAACGCTCCCTTCAAGTTAATGCCTATGACCTTTTCAAAAAATTCTGGCGTCATTTCAAGGAAAGGGGCACGATCTGTTATTCCGGCATTGCAAACTACAACATCAACTTTGCCATAGTTGGAGAGGGCCGTTGAAACGGCATTTTGCGCGGTGTTTGGTTCAGATACATCTCCCGCCAACACGGAGGCCCCTGTTTTCTGAGCAATTTCTTTTGCTGATTCCAATTCCCTATCGACAATTAGCACTGAAGCGCCTTCATCGGATAAACGTTCGGCAATGGCAGCGCCAATCCCATTCCCTCCGCCTGTAACAATTGCAACTTTTCCGATGAATCGTTTCATGTCTTTACCCTTTTTCTTACGTTTTCGGTGGGACTTGTGCCGATCTTTATTCTAAGCCCAATCTGGCGGCTTCCTCATCAAAAGCTATAGCTACGCGGCCAATGGCTTTTCGACCTAAAACCATAGACATAGCATCTCGGAAATCTTCTAGACGGAAAGCCCCTGCTAACTCTGGACGGATATCTCCTGTCACTGTCCACTGAGCCAACTTCTCCATAATAGGCCGTACTTTGCTCTCGCTTTCGTAGCGTGCGTCATATGGGCTCCACCCCATGTAATACCCCATGTTAAGGCCGGTCACAGTTATATTTTTAACCAACAATATATTGGCTGGGATTTGCGGAATATCTCCTCCTGCAAATCCAACGGGCATAATTCGGCCTTCCACAGCCATACATCTTAACGACTGGGTAAAAACATCACCCCCAACCGGATCGTAACAAGCATTCACTCCAAAGCCATTCGTGAGATCCATGACAACATCTCTGAATGATGTATTACTGTAGTTGATCACGTGGTCGGCACCGTGACTTTTAGCTATTTCAAGTTTTTCATCAGAGCTTGCTGTCGCAATTACAATTGCGCCTAATATCTTACCAATCTCCACAGCTGCGATGCCAACACCGCCAGCTGCCCCGTGCACTAGAAGAGTTTGGCCCGCTTGAACATTAAGAAGATTTGGCCACATTAAAGCCGCGGCTGATGTTCCATAAGAATTAGTGATTGAAATAGCTTTGGCAAAATCGAGACCTTCTGGAATCGAATAAGTATTAACCTCCAGAGCTGCAGCTTTCTCCGCTAGCCCGCCCCAGTCGATAACAGCAAATACTTTATCACCAACTTTAAAACGACTTGCCTCGCTCCCAACAGCTTCCACAATTCCGGCAACTTCAGACCCCGGTGTGAAGGGGCGGGGAGGTTTCCTTTGATATTTCCCTTGAACGACGAGGCTTTGTGCAAAGCTTACGCCGGCGGCCATTACGCGTATGCGAAGTCCCTTTTTGGGTGGTATGGGATCGGGAAGCTCAACAATTTCAAGGTCGTTGAAAGGTCGCCAATCACGGCAGAGGAGGGCGCGCATATCTATGCCCTTTCAGTTTTTTCATTGATGGGTAATCATAGACTAATGAAAGGGTATTTCGGTATAGGCGCGGAAGGAATTTCTAAGGCGCATAATCTGGGGGCGCTAATGCGCACCGCACACGCCTTTGGCGCGCAATTTCTTTTCACGGTAGGTGCACGGTATGCCACTAGAAAAGGCCGCAAGACAGATACTAGTCGCGCAACCAATTCCTTGCCGATTTACGATTTTGAAAATTTACAAACAATGCGGCTTCCTGAGGGCTGTCAGCTTATTGGCATTGAACTCACCGATGATGCAATTGAATTGCCAAGTTTTAGACACCCGATGCGCGCTGCCTACGTACTTGGACCTGAACGTGCAAGCCTATCCACAGAAATGGTCGAGCAATGTTCTCATGTTGTTAAAATTCCGACGAGCTTCTGCGTAAATGTAGGGCTTGCTGGAGCGATCGTTATGTACGATCGAATGATTTCCCTTGGGCGCTTTGCAGAGCGCCCAGTTAGAACTGGTGGTCCAACGACACCTTTGGCTGAACACGTGCATGGACGCCCGCGATTACGTCACCTAGAGCTTAAGTCTTAGAGAGTTCAGGTTGAGGAGAGGTCGATGTAGTTGGTGCCTCAATTCCACGATTTGGAAGGATAAGCGCCGATAGTACGGCTATTGCAGCTGCTGCAGCCATAGCGAGGAAGGCGTAGTAGAAATCACCTGTCTGGTCAAAAACTTCCCCAACAAGAGGTACAGCAACGATTGCAGTGCCAAGGGAAAGAGCAAAACGAAAACCGAATGCCGTATTGACCCATCGCTTTGGCACATATCTTGAGAAAAGAAAGTCAGACACTGGTTGGTTGCCAACGGTGATCATGACAATCATCCAAATTGCGACGATCATCACGTAGTCAGTACTGACAGCGGCCAGGAAAAGAGCAGGTGTCATCAGTCCATAGATACAAATAAATAACCACTTCAGTGGAAATTTATCTGCCAATAATCCGCCTGCAAGTTGGGCAAGAGCGCCAACGAAGAAGATAGCAGATGCTACGAAACCAGCGCCTTCGGCATCAGTAACAAAGTCAACCCGCGCTTGAAGGATCTTAGGCAAGCCGATTGTCATGCATGGAAAAACGAATCCTTCGCCGAAGTGCAGGAGATAAAGCGCGCCCAGAAGGGGAATAAAGCGGCGAAGTC
>VMCJ01000155.1 GCA_008081395.1 Rhodospirillales bacterium
TAGCAGAAGGGCATCCACCAGTAATTTTTACATTAAAATAAAGACTTACAACAAGACAGACTTCGCAATTTCAAGGCTCTTTCGGTCCATGATTGGCTCTGATAGCAAGTCAGTGTTACCTATTGCGAGGACAAAGCTCTGAACATCGATATTGAAACCGCTGCCGTTATTGCACTAGCTTTTTTCATGGGTAGCCTTGTCAAGGGCGTGGCTGGTATCGGCCTCCCCCTAGTTGCAATTCCAATACTTACTTTTGCAATGGATGTTCGGGATGCAACACCCATGATTGTTGGGCCTGCGATCATCACAAATGTTTTTCAAGTCATTAAGACCCGTCAGGCTCGTCTTCAGTATAAAGAAATCACACCAATTATATTCGGTCTAATGGTCGGGACATTTGGTGGAGCATTGATCGCGGTATCAGTCGATCCAAACGTGATGGTTGGTATTTTGGGTTTTGTTATACTTGCCTTCGTTGCCTTTAGTTTTTCCGGATACATGCCGACTATTCCTCAAAAAGGGCGCCTGCAAATGGGCTTCGCAGCTGGCACAGGTACAGGACTAATAGGAGGAATGACTGGGGTATTCGGACCCGTTTTGGCAATCTATACCCTCGCCCTCAAAATGCCCAAAGATGCTTTCGTTTGGGCTATGGGCGTACTTTTACTTCTCGCCTCATCTGGACTTGGCGTCTTCTATGCCAGCCTAGGCGCCTTTCCTCTTTGGGTTCTTATCGCATCTTTTGGTGCCATGCTGCCCTCCTATGTAGGCATTGTTGCTGGAACTCGTTTACGCAAAGTTGTTTCTGAAAAATTATTCCGGAACGTAGTACTAAGCATTCTCGGGATTATTGCCCTCAAACACGTAGCTAGCGCTTTTGGTTTAATTTAATCAAATTAACCAGTGACGCAGTCGTCACAAGATGCAATGATACCGACTATGCGTGGTAAAAAACACGCTTGAACAGAAAATATCCGCCGTCTACATTTCCTTGATTGTAGATGTAAGGAAAATGAAAACTCAACGGGGAGGAAACCCAATGAACCGCTCAATCGCCGCTCTTGTGGCAAGCGTTTCAGTCGCGGCCTTTGCAGGCACTGCAATAGCAGACGGCCATGCTCCAAAGCTGCCACGCTCAAACGTTTGGACCGCATATGATCTTGGCTCTTCTGGCTACGCTGAAGCCGCTGGCATCGCAAACGCATTCCAGAAGAAATATAAAGCACGCGTAAGGATTATCCCATCAGGAACGTCAATTGGCCGACTTCTGCCGCTGACCACAGGTAAAGCTCAGTATGGTTACCTTGCTAACGAGGCATTCTTCGCTGCTGAGGGAACCTATGACTTCGCCGTTCCTGAATGGGGCCCACAGGACCTTCGTATTATTACAGGTCGACTGGCTAATGTTGGCGTTGCAACAGCCAAGGACGCGGGCATCAAAGAGATTTCAGATCTCAAGGGTAAGCGGATGGGCTTTGTGAAGGGCAACCCTTCTGTAAACGTAAAAAACGACGCTTATCTTGCATTTGGCGGCTTAACTCGTGACGACATTCAGGTTGTTTGGTTCGGCAGCTACGGCGCAATGAAGACTGCTGTAATTGCCGGCCAGCTTGATGCTTTCGGCAGTGTTACAACTTCAGCAAATATGCGCGAGATTGAAGCAAGCCCTCGCGGCCTGCACTGGCCAAGCTTCCATCCTGAGAATAAGGCAGGCTGGAAAGCAATCACCGACGTTGTATCGTTTGCTGCGCCTGGTAAGGAAACCCGTGGAGCAGCGCTCTCTGACGCAAACCCAGCTTGGCTCGTTGGATATCGCTATCCAATGATCACGACTTATGCTCGGACTTCAGAAGATGATGCTTATAACATGATCAAAGCCCTCGATATGGCGTTTGATGATTATTCCAAGACCACCGCATCATCCTTTAACTGGGAAGTTGCCAAGGCTGGTCGCCCACCTTACGACACCCCTGCTCATGACGGTGCAATCCGTTATATGAAAGAGAAAGGGTATTGGCAGCCAGAAGATCAAGCATGGCAGGACAATCGTCTCGCTCGCTTGAACGCGGTGATCGAAACCTGGGATAACGGCCAAGCTGCTTTTGCTGACATGCGCGCTGCAGAAAAAGCAAAAGGAAATAAGGTTGGCAATGATGCCTGGGCTGATTTCTGGACAGATTATCGGGCTAAAAACCTAAAATAATAATCTGCTAGATCAGGAAAACCTTGGAAAGGGCTGTCCTTATGGACAGCCCTTTCTTCTTTCTACTCGAGCGTTCCATGTATGAAACAGCACTTGTTTACATTACCGCCCCCGATAAAGAAGAAGCGGAAAAAATAGCCAACTCTGTGATAACCGAGCGGCTAGCTGCTTGCGCAAATATTTTGGGGGATGTTTCTTCGATATTTTTATGGAAAGGCACCATCCAAAACGAGAGCGAAATAGGTTTTTTTCTCAAGACAGCAGTAGAAAAAATCCCACTATTAACCAAGCGCGTTTCCGAACTTCATTCCTATGAAGAGCCTTGTATTATTGCTTTACCCATAGTTGGAGGCAGTGATCAATTCTTAGACTGGATCAAGACTGAAACACTCCAGCAATAAAATCTCTCGACCAAACATAGTACACAGGCGTATTGTAACGCATCCTGTTTAGATAAGGCTCCACAAAATGCGCGACTTCTTTCGCGGACCAATGCCCTTTTTGTGCATAGGCCATTCCTTCGACCATATGTTCATCTTGCTTATTAACGTTGTTGTACTGCAAGTTCAGAGTGAATTTGGTCTTACATTTGGCGAGGGAATAAAACTTGCCTGGCTTGGCTTGGTGTTATTTGGCCTGGGAGCTCCAATTGCGGGCTGGCTGGCAGATAAATGGTCAGACATATGGATGATGTCCGTTTTTTTCATTGGCATTGGGATATCTACTCTTGGTGCTGGGCTAGCTCAGACATCAAGCCAAATGTTTGTTTGCCTATCATTCATCGGTTTATTCGCATCAATTTATCATCCAGTTGGTATTCCCATGGTAATGCGAGTAGCTGGGTCAAAATCAGGAAAAATGTTAGGCATTAATGGCATTTTTGGAAGTTACGGCATGGCCATGGCAAGTGGCGTTGCTGCTTTAATGATTTGGTTAGTTAGCTGGCGAATGGCCTACATTGTTCCGGGCGCGCTTAGTATCATCCTGGGGATTTGGTTTGCTGCTAGGTTCCGCAACCAAGCGGGTGAAACAAGAGCTGCGCGACTTTTGACGGCCCAATCAGAAGCGCGAAAAGAAGGCCTTGGCGATATGATACGGGAGCTTGGCCTTAGCCGTTTTCTTCAAATCATGGGCGCGCTTTCTCTCATGACCTTAGGAGCAGGATTGGTTTTTCAATGTATGAC
>VMCJ01000052.1 GCA_008081395.1 Rhodospirillales bacterium
CATGATCATGATCATGATCATCATGACGGTATCCACGCATTTTGTATTTACAAAGAAGAACCTCTTCCCTGGGAAAGCTGGGTGGGGTTTCTTCAATCATTGATCGACGCGCGCGGCGCTGACATGCTGCGTATAAAAGGCATTCTTAATGTAGACGGTTTAGACCAGCCCGTAGCGGTTCATGGTGTTCAGCACGTGTTTCATCCTCCAGCCATTTTGGAAAAATGGCCATCAGAGGATCGTCGTTCTCGTTTGGTTTTTATTGCCAAAGATGTACCCGAGCAGGTGATCAAAACGATGCTTGGAAGTTGGGGACAAAAAGAAAAGGTCTGAAGCTATGAAAATTATTCGCGCTGATACGCATTGGATAGCCGTCCCCTTCGAACACGGCGGGCCATCGAATACCGGCTTTGGAGGTAGGCCTTGGGCAAATATGCAAACCCTTATTGTTGAAATCGAGACAGATAATGGCCTTGTTGGCCATGGGGAAATTTTTGGACACAACGGCATTCCCTCTGCACTCGCCGCATTCGAACATCAAATCAAACCCTTCATCCTAGGGAGAGACGCTAGCGCTATTGCGCCCTTAATGCTGGAACTTCAGAAGGTTAATCATAACTTTGGGCGCTACGGACAAACACTCTTTGCTATATCTGGGGTAGATATTGCTCTTTGGGATATCGCTGGAAAAGCAGCAAATATGCCTTTATGGAAACTGCTTGGCGGATCTACTGAGGAGAGCGTGCCTGCTTATTCAAGTCTGATGCGTTTTGGTGATCCCGAGTTTGTGGAACAACGTTCAGCAGACTCCGTTGCTTTAGGATATAAACACGTAAAATTGCATGAACGGACCCCTGAAGCGGTTGAAGCGGCACGTAGAGGGGGTGGTCCCGATTTTAAAATAATGGTTGATGTGAACTGTCCCTGGAACGTAGCAGAGGCCATTGAGATCGGAGACGCGATGTCTGAACATGGAGTTTACTGGCTGGAAGAACCAGTATGGCCACCAGAAAACTTTGATGGATTAGCCGAAGTCCGTAACAATGGCGTTTGCAATGTAGCAGCTGGCGAAAATGCGTCGACAGCATGGGAATTTCAACAAATGATGCAGGCAGGCGCTGTTGATTGGGCACAACCAAGTGTATCTAAAGTTGGTGGCATCACGGAATTTCTGAAAGTATGCAGGCTGGCTGAAATGCATAACGTCGGTATCGCCGCTCACTCACCCTATTTTGGCCCTGGCTACATCGCAACTATGCACCTCTTAGCTGCTTACACTGGGCAAAAGGCTCCTCTTGAGCGCCTTTTTGGTACACTGGAAGCAACACTTTACCCTGGACTAACGGAACCGGGACCGGACGGACGTATACGCCTCCCCCTCGGCGCAGGTCTTGGCCAAGAGCCTAGCAAAGAAGTGATTAAAGAGTATCGTGTGAAAGCATGACCAATCCTCAAACGGAGGCCCCGAGCTCATTAAGTCTCTTCAACCTCCCGGCGGAGTCTTAAAATCAAGGACGGGCTAACCTTGCCATCCTCGAAGACTCCTATTTTCCGTTGATACTCTATAACCGCTTCTTGTGTTGCACTAAGGTCGTCAAAATCTCCGTCAATTGGTCCAGAATAAAGTCTTAAAGATTTTAAATAGCGCCTAGCCAATATTACCTGGAAACGGCCTTCACGTTTGGACCAATCCCAAAAATCCGGATCTAATTTTTCTGCCTCCGCAAGATCTACTCGCGCCTCTTGAAGACGACCCAATTGCCAATAAACGAAAGCCCTGCTGTCTAGCGCCTGGAAATGTTTTGGGTCAGCTAGTATTGCCTTATCACAGTCAGATAGCGCACCCTTAGGATCGGGCTGCAAGGCCTTTACCCAGCACCTTGCATTAAGCGCATCAGCCTCCTCAGGAACTATTTCAACAAACTTATTTGCCGCTGCGAGCGCTTCCCCAAATTGTCCTGCTTCCGTATGAGCCACTGAAGCAGCATCAGCTGCTTCTCGTGAATTCGGAGCAAGCTCAAGCGCCCATGCTGCATCAGCAGCAGCCCGGTTGTAAACGCGTTGTCGCATGTAAATATGGGTCCGGAGAAGATAACCCCCAACCAACTCTGGCTCTTGTTTTAAGGCCTCACGAATATCAGTCAGAGCCTTGTCGGCCTGACCTAGTGAAAAAGAAACTGTCGCACGCGTCAGCCTAAATTGGGCAACTTCTGGTGATAATTCTACCGCCTGCTCTAGATCACCTAATGCGAATGTTAATTGATTTCGACGAATGTAAATTTCAGCTCTGAACGCATACGCACCCGCGTTACCTCGGTCGAGGTCTATTGCAGTCGAAACATCTGAAATTGCTGACTGCCAATCCTCAAGCGCCATGAAAGCTCCAGCACGAACTAAAAAAGCCTGCGGAAAATCACGTTTTAGATTTATGGCTTCTGAAGCCGCGTCAATGGAGGCCTGGAGCTCTCCAAGGCGACGCAGAGCTTCAGCGCGTCCCATATTTGCGAAGGCCCGTGCATCATTGCTCAATTCTGTAATAGCCAGCAGTGAATCGCAGGCTGAGAGATGCTCTGAAGGAATAGCAGGTGGGCGAACAATACATAGTTCAACTATTTCTGCTCGTTCAAGCTTTGTATCAGAAAATGCTTTAGTAGCTGCTGTAAGTTTTTGGGATGAGAGCCCTAGAACTATACTGAGTAAAATTGCAACGCTACGGACCATGCGTCAAAATCCTTTAAACTCCATTTACAATAAAATGTGGTGTCCATCATGATAGTTCCAGTCCAACTGTGATCAAAAATTACACCTTGACCAAGTTCTAAGGACGCGAAACGTTATGCATTCTGGTTTAGGAGAAATTCATGACTAACGATCCAGCCTTTCTGCCCGCACACTTACTATCAGCAGCCTTCGATGCGGGCGAACTTAGTCCATCAGAGGTTCTTGAGGCGCAACTGAGTCGTATTGAACGGCATGGGGAAAAACTTGCTGCGTTTACGGAAGTATACGCAGATGACGCTAGACAGGCAGCTGCCAGCGCAACCGATGCCATAAGACGCGGCTGGCGGATTGGACCTCTGCACGGCGTGACGATCGCACTTAAAGACCTCTGCGAAATCAAAGGTCGGGAAACAAAGGGAGGCACTGCAGCAAACGCTGGTCGGATAAGCACTTATACTGCAACAATTGCTGAACGGGCTCTGGCGGCTGGCATGATTATTATTGGCAAGACCCATACCGTTGAATTTGCAATGGGCGGATGGGGGACAAACCAGCGTCTTGGAACACCCTGGAACCCATGGGATGCAAACATTCATCGCGCCCCAGGCGGTTCTTCTTCGGGATCAGGCGTTGCGGTTGCGGCTGGATTAACCACGATGGC
>VMCJ01000156.1 GCA_008081395.1 Rhodospirillales bacterium
GGGGGTATGTCAGTCCGTGCAACCATAGATCCCAAATTACAGCATATGGCAGATACGGCATTAGCTGATGGTTTAGAGACCTATGACCGCCGTCACGGCTGGCGAGGCGCAATCTCTACCCTCCCCTTAGATGATAACTGGTTTGATAGTCTTAAAAAATATAAGCCCCCTCTCGGCATTCTAGATCGTCAGATTGCAGCCGTCATAAGAACAACTCCAAAAGTTGCCTACATAGGGCTTCAAGACGGGACTTATGGTAGTATCCATTTTGAGGACCTCAAGTGGGCTCGCAAACGCCTCAAACGTCAGAGAATTGGCCCCTCGCCCAAAAGTGTGTCAGACGTTCTAAGCCCAGGGGATGTAGTTACAGTTAGAGAGTTACCGAATATTCAAGAGGATATTCCAGACCTACCTAGAAGATATTCACTTGATCAAATCCCGAATATTGACGGCGCCCTCGTTGCAATCGATCCGCATACTGGGCGTGTTCTTGCAATGTCTGGAGGATACTCCGCTGACCGCAGTCAATTTAACAGAGTTACACAAGCTAATCGCCAACCAGGCTCGGCCATTAAACCATTTATATACCTCTCTGCTCTTGAAGCAGGACACACACCAGCAACCCTAATTTTAGATGCACCTGTTGTAGTGAATATACCTGGTTATGGGCTTTGGAAGCCCCAAAATTATAGCGGAAAAATCTATGGACCAAGTCCGATGCGCATAGGCTTGGAAAAATCACGCAACCTGATGACCATTCGCCTAGCAGAATATATAGGTATCGATAAAATTATCAGCACCGCAGATCGTTTTGGACTTGGGCAGAGAATGCGTCCTGAACTTGGCTCCGCCCTCGGCAGCGGTGAGGTTACGTTATTAGAACTAACATCGGCTTACGCAATGATAGCAAACGGAGGGCTTAAGATTTCTCCGTCTTTCATTGATACGGTTCATGACCGGAATGGAAATCTGATTTTTAGGCATGACAATCGTAAATGCCAAGAATGTATTGGTCCCAATGCAGACCCCTTAATGCCCCCGGAACTCCCAAATGAAAGAGAGAGAGTTGCGGATCCTCTTTATCGCTATCAACTCGTTTCAATGATGCAAGGTGTTGTTGAAAACGGAACTGGGAGAAGAGTTAAACTTACAGGTCGACCACTAGCTGGAAAAACTGGAACAACTAATAAATCGTTGGACGCTTGGTTTGTTGGTTTTTCCTCGAACCTTACGGTGGGGGTATTTGTTGGATTTGATCAGCCAAGAACGCTTGGCCCCCGAGAAGGAGGCGGAAGCGTTGCTGCCCCTATTTTTGGGAGATTTATGCGCGAGGCTTGGCCTATCCTACCAGGCGCCCCGTTTAAAACTCCACCCGGGCTAGAATTTGTCAGAGTAAACCGGCTTAACGGCCTGCCAGCAAAACAAGGCGATAAGAATACAGTCTTAGAAGCTTTTTTACCTGGAACTATACCCTCTGCAAACGACAATGTAATTGGGGCCGGTCTCAATGAAAATCTTGGCGAAATGATTCCATCGATTTTATTTGACGAAGACGGTGATGATGAAGTTCGCGAGCAAGACATCTCAGTTCAAGATCGTACCAATTAAGAGTACTAAGCGTCAGATGAACATCGTTCATAAAATGTTTTTCATGGACGTATGTTCTTTGCTCATTACTCAAATTTCAATTTCTTTACACTCTTGAGCCATGAAAAGTTGGTTCGTCTATTTTGATCGACTATTTTTGGGCCTGCGCCCCCTTGATCGCTCATTTGCGGGACGGCCATTAGGGCTACGGCTATTAGGGCCACGGGCTTGTTCCTTATCGCCTTTTTGTCGAGCTCTATGACTAGACGGTCGACGCGGAGATTGCCCACTCTTCGCCTTTTGAAATTTAGTCCTCTTAGGGGATTTCCCTGAGGGAACACCCCTAACTCCTTCAGGAAGCAAAGAGACACTGATAAGGCGCTCAATATCCTGCATTAAAGCAACTTCGGCAGGATCGTAAAACGTTATAGCAATGCCCTCTTTTCCTGCTCGCGCTGTACGTCCAATGCGATGCACGTAAGCCTCTGGGGTCACCGGGACATCGAAGTTTATAACGTGAGAAACATTCTCTATATGAATGCCCCGGGCAGCAATATCAGTAGCTACCAAAATAGGCATTCGTCCATCACGAAAAGCAGAAAGTGCTCTGACCCTTTGAACTTGAGTTTTGTCACCATGGATCGCAGCTGCAGCAAAGCCGGCAGCTTCGAGTTTCCGACAAACTCGGTCCGCGCCATGCTTAGTTCTTGTAAACACAATTGATCTTTCAACTTTTTCATCAATCAATAAATTAGCCAGTTTTTCTGATTTTTCATGAAATGGTACAGCGATCGCGCGTTGCTCTATTTTTTCTATTGGTTTGGAGGTCGGACCAGCCGCAACCTGAACTGGATTTTGCAAAAACTCTTGAGCTAGCTCGATGATCTGCCGGGGCATCGTAGCAGAAAACATTACTGTTTGGCGCTTCTTTGGCAAGTTCGACATCAACCGCCGGATAGCTGGCAAAAACCCTAAATCAAACATTTGATCGGCTTCATCTAACACCACGACTTCCGTGTGATCTAAACTAACCGCACCGGCCGCAAGATGGTCTTCAAGACGCCCTGGGGTAGCAACAACAATATCAACACCTTGAGCCAGAGCTTTTATCTGGGGACGAGGTTTCATTCCCCCAACCACCACTGTCGTTCGAAGGCGCATATTACGACCATACGCCCGAGCATTTACCGCAATCTGTGAAGCAAGTTCGCGTGTTGGTGCAAGAACCAGCATTCTGCAACGTTTTGCGCCTGGGGGGCGCGGTTGTTTTGCCATTTTGTCTAACATTGGGAGAATGAAGGCCGCAGTCTTACCCGTTCCCGTTTGCGCAATACCAATCAGGTCACGCCCTTCCAAGAGAGGCGGGATTGATTTCTGTTGTATTGGTGTAGGGTTTTCATACCCCTCGCTGACGACGGCGCTGAGTAACTGTTCAGCAAAGCCAAAGTTTGAAAATTCGGACACGAGCACTCTCTTTCCAACTCATCAGCAGGCGCAGACGAAAAATTTAAAAATGTTTTGGAAGCTTACGTAAATCAGCCGCCGGCGATGCACCCTCATGGTGCTATAATTCTCAAAGCATACCTTCTTCGACAATGGATGCTTTGTGTTTACCTCTCACGTTTTCTGCTCTGCCTTCCATACGTGAGACGTTCTTATTTTAGGCTTTAACTACAGATCATGAATTAAAGTAAATAGCTTACATGCGACGCGGCAAG
>VMCJ01000042.1 GCA_008081395.1 Rhodospirillales bacterium
ACGACGAGACCTTTGCCTAAAGAGGGGCAAGCGGTTTTGGAAAAATTAATGGACGATCAACCTGACGGGGTAGCTGCATTTGGTATTCGGCTTGGTCAAGAAGCTTCTCTTGCGGGGCCTCTATCAAATGCTGGCGGGCAATATTATTTAATATGTGAGGGGGATGTTTTAGTTGGTGATAAAAATTTAGACCGACGCAGTGTTATCCATGTCATGCCCGAGGAAGTGGCTCCTGTTTTTCATGCTGGAAAATATGGGGCAGACATCCTGTGCCTGCAATTTGCAAGACCATCGGATCGTCCTGGATCTGATCCCGTAGAGCGAGCAAATCGAGATCCAAATGCATATATGCGTCGGCCTGATGAACACGGCTAATCAGAATGCAGCAAGTTCGATTACATGAAAGTCTACGAGCTGTTTTTTACACGCCGTATTACGCCGCATTGGAGAGGGGCGGACATCAGAGAGAGGGGCTAGACGTAGTTTTAACTCAGCCAAGTGGACCAAATAGGGCCGCAAGTGATTTATTTGATGGATATGCCGATGTTACGTGGGGTGGCCCCATGCGGATGCTCCAATGTATGAGTCAAAATCCAAGTACAGAAAATCGCCTGGTTGCATTTGGTGAGGCTGTAGCTAAAGACCCTTTTTTATTGATTGGAAACCGCCCTTTTCCAGATTTCCGCCTGAGTGACTTGAGAGATTGTCGCTTGGCAACAGTTTCCGAGGTACCAACTCCTTGGCTTTGTCTTCAGGAAGATCTGAGACGCGCTGGGATAGATCCAAGCAGCATTGATCGTGTCTCTGATAGAACTATGGCAGAAAATGCAAATGCTCTCCGTGCTGGTGAAGTTGATGTTATTCAGGTTTTTGAGCCATTTGTGCAGACCCTTGTTGCTGAAGGCGCCGGACACATTTGGTATGCAGCTGCCTCTCGGGGATTAACCAGTTACACTACGTATTATGCTCCGCTCTCCTTCTGCAAATCGGAGAGAAATATCCTTCTTAGTCTAACAAGAGCTCTTTATGACGTTCAAATTTGGCTTCATGAAGCACCCATTTCTGAGGTGGCTAAGACCGTCCATAAATATTTTCCAGAACTTTCGGACTCTATTTTAGAAGGGGCCATCCATCGGTATTTAAATCTAGAAATTTGGGGGCGAGACCCCTTGTTAGATATGTCTGGATATCTGCGTCTCAAAATGGCTCTTATTTCGGGAGGCTTCATAGAGCGCGATACACCTTATGAAGAGTGCGTTGACCCCAGCATTGCAAAAACCATTATTTCCGAACGTCAGAAACCTTAGCAGCTTGGAGCGTTCGCAAGCACTGAAAAATCGACGATAGTGTCAGCAGTCGCAACTGCGACTGATCCATAAATAGGTCACCGTTGTTTCCATGCTTTTACAAAGTACTTTGCGTCTTCACTTGAAACACCCCAAAGCTCAAAATTCACTCTGACAGCGTCATAGAGTGCCACCTTGCCCGAGGGTTTGTCTTTATTCCGATATAGCGAGACGTTTACTTCCAGCCCGGCAAGATCTTTGCCTTCATTCTTAGCTATCGTCTCGACCATATTCACAGCACAGGCAGATATAGAGGCGCAAAAGAGTTCGCCTGCACCAATACTTTCGCCACCAGAGTTTTCAGCCACCCAGTGATGATTTCTAGCGTTGCACACAGAGCGACCAGGAATTCCAATACTATAGCTTCGTGCTGCGTACGCTAAATCTAATCCGTCCATCATATTTCCCGACTGCTGGTCCTTCATGAACTCATTTATACGAAACACTAACCTAAAAGAGTGCGGTGAAATAACTTTTTAATTGTCCCATGGGGCAACATTTTATTATCGCGGAATGAAACGAGACCGGCGATCTTCCACGTTGGCAGCCACCTCTATCAAAACAGCTTTTCCTGATGCGTTTAGGCGCTGTGCTTCAACCAGAGCTGGTTCCAATTCTGATGTCTTAGATACTTTAATGCCAACAGCCCCCATACCCTCGGCTATTTTCGCATAATCGCCATGCATCGTTGAAACCCCATAGATTTCTCGGGCTTCTTTACCAATGGTACCTTGGGTTGGTCCTGAGTAGGTTGCCATTGCACTATTATTTAATAGAACAGTCGTTATTACTGCGCCCGATCGAGCGGAGGTCTCTAGGTCAGTACCTGACATTCCAAAAGCCCCATCTCCCATAAGGTTCAGGCAAAACTTTTCAGGCTCTGCCATTTTTGCCCCAATCATTAAAGGGATTCCAAACCCTAAATGAGTTGTTTTACCCCATCCAATATAGCTGTGAGGGGTGGTTGCTCTATAGAACGGTACAATCGTATCCCTTGGTGCCCCTGCATCATGGGTTACGATGCTTTTATCTGGATCGAGTACATCATTTAAAGCTTGAATAACTCTATAATAGCTAATTGGTTCTTCATTTCCTTCAAGGATTGGGCTCCATTCTGCCATCCATTTTGCCTTAGCATCAGAAACAGCCCTCTCAACTTGTGTTCGATTGCCACAACCTTTTCCATTAGTCTTTGCTTTAATGGTAGTGATTAGAGCTCCTATTGTAAGTTTTGTGTCGCCGACCAATCCGATGTCGGCAGCCTCATCCTTGTTTAGCTCATCTGGATTATTGGTATTGTGGATTATCGTTTTTCCCGCATGTACCTTTTGAGCATAGGGAGAGCGGGTAAGACTTGAGCCTAAAGCCACTAAAACATCACTTTCAAGTAGCCATTCGTGCGCGGGGTAGGTTGTTGTCCCACTACCTGCACCTAAACTCAGTGGATGGCGTTCATCAATCGCTGATTTTCCAGGCATAGTGCAGAATACAGGTATTGAAGTGAGTTCAGCTAATTCGCGAAGTTCGTTGGTCGCTTGCGAAAAGAGAACCCCGGCTCCAGCCCATATCACTGGCCTTTTAGCGTTGATAATTGCGTCTGCTGCCGCCTCAATATCTACCAACTCCGGTACTTGACGAACTAATTTCGGGGATTTGTAAGACTGAGCAGCCTCAGGCACTTCTTGCGCGCAAACATCAGCGGTCAACTCAACAACAACCGGACCTGGGGCGCCATTGCGTAGAGCATGAAAAGCCCTGCGCATCACATCAGCAACCTGGTTGGGAGTATAAATTGCCTCTACGTGCTTCACCCAGCCATGGTAATTACTAGCTGCACTGAAGTTTGGCTTAACCGAAATCCGATCAAGTGCGTTCCCACCAAC
>VMCJ01000149.1 GCA_008081395.1 Rhodospirillales bacterium
TCGTGCTCTGCACCAATTCGACGCTTTGCGAGGAATGAAGGCTGGCCAGCCTTGTTCTCAAGGACAAACTCTCGCGCAAATTCACCGCGTTGGATTTCGCCAAGGATTTCTTTCATACGCTCCTTAACAGAGGCGTCGATTACGCGAGGGCCCCTTGTGTAGTCTCCATACTCAGCTGTGTTGGAGACTGAGTAACGCATACCAGCTAGGCCATTTTCATAAATGAGATCGACGATAAGCTTTACTTCGTGGACGCACTCGAAATACGCCATTTCTGGAGCATAACCTGCCTCAGTAAGGGTTTCGAAGCCAGCTTGAATAAGGGCAGAGAGCCCGCCGCAGAGTACGACTTGTTCGCCGAATAAATCGGTTTCACATTCTTCTTTCATTGTGGTTTCGATAATTCCCGCGCGGCCACCGCCGTTTGCGCAAGAATATGACAGGCCAATATCATGAGCATTGCCTGTTGCATCCTGATGGATTGCTAACAGGCTGGGTACGCCGGCTCCGCGCACATATTCGGTGCGGACCAAGTGTCCTGGGCCTTTAGGGGCGACCATGAAAACGTCGAGATCATCTCGAGGCTTAACCAGATTGAAGTGCAGCGACAAGCCATGGGCAACTGCCAAAGCGGCACCCTGTTTCATATTATCACGCAGATGCTGTTCCCAAAGGTCGGCGTGACCTTCATCTGGGGTTAGGATCATTACAACATCAGCCCATTGTGCAGCGTCTGCTGGGCTCATCACTTTGAAGCCAGCTCCTTCTGCTTTGGCTGCTGAACCGGATCCGGGACGCAGGGCAACAACTACATCTTTGACACCAGAGTCACGTAAATTGTTGGCGTGTGCATGTCCTTGGCTTCCATAGCCAACAATAGCAACTTTCTTAGTCTTTATCAGATTTACATCGGCATCCCGATCATAATAGACGCGCATTGGCGTTCTCCTCATTTATAGAATTTGTTCGTTGTTAACTTTGTTAGACTGGCGTCAGATTAGTTTGCGAAGGCGGGTTCTAAAGCGCGTTGGCGCCTCGCGCAATGGCTACAACACCAGTGCGTGCTACATCCACTAACCCCAAGGGTTTCATCAAATCGATAAATGCATCCACTTTTTCGCTAGATCCAGTGATTTCAAATACAAAGCTATCAGTGGTGCTGTCCACTGCACGTGCCCGAAATATATCTGCAGTTCTGAGTGCTTCAACTCTGTGTTCGCCTTTTCCTGCGACTTTTACTAGAGCAAGTTCTCTCTCCACATGCGGGCCTTCAGACGTAAGATCTGCAACGTCATGTACAGGTACGAGCCTACCTAACTGTGCTTTGATTTGCTCAATAATCATGGGAGTGCCGGTAGTTACAACGGTGATACGGGATAGCCCAGCCATATGGTCAGTTTCAGCAACTGTTAAGCTGTCAATATTGTAACCGCGCCCTGAGAAAAGGCCTGCGACGCGCGCAAGAATACCGGGTTCATTGTCTACAAGTATAGCAAGTGTATGTCGCTCTATTGGGTCAACGCGAGACTGCGTTTCATACACTGAAGTTGAATTTGCCACGATGATAAATTCCTTAAACCAGAGCCTTGCCGGCGTCACTAACTTCGGCTGCTTGGGCGGCATTCGGGCCCATTAGCATTTCGTTGTGAGCGGCTCCTGATGGTATCATTGGAAAACAGTTTTCTTTTTGATCTACGCGAATATCGGCAATTACAGGGCCATCAGTTTCAATCATGCGACTGATCACATCTTCAAGTTCCCCCGGCTCATTTGCAACAAGGCCGGTCCAACCGAAAGCCTCAGCAAGTTTAATGAAATCTGGAAGACTGTCTGTATAACTTTCCGAGTATCTGCTTCCGTGCAGTAACTCTTGCCATTGCCGAACCATGCCCATCCATTGATTGTTCAAAATAAAGAGCTTGATTGGTAGTTTGTACTGCGAAATTGTTGACATTTCCTGCATGTTCATAAGGAATGAAGCTTCGCCTGATACATCCACTACAAGTGCATCTGGATGAGCTACCTGAACGCCTGTCGCTGCTGGTAGGCCATACCCCATAGTTCCGAGGCCGCCGGATGTCATCCATCGGTTGGGATCTCTGAATTGCAGGAATTGAGCTGCCCACATTTGATGCTGGCCGACTTCCGTAGTTACGAAATACTGTTTGCCAGATTTCTCCATTGCCATTTGGAGTTGCTCTAGTGCCAGTTGTGGCTTGATAATCTTGGAGGCTTTGTCGTAAGCAAGGCAATCACGTTCACGCCATTTGTCTATCACACGCCACCAAAGGTCGATTGCTTTTGCATTGGCCTTTAAGTTCTTTGACCTCCAGCCCTCAAGCAAAAGTGATAGCGTGCGGCCTGCATCGGCAACGATTGGAAGATCAACACGTATGTTTTTGTTGATGGAAGATGCATCAATATCGACATGAATCTTTATGGAGTTTGGCGAGAAAGCATCAGTCCTGCCTGTCACGCGATCATCAAAGCGAGCGCCAATGGCTATCATAAGATCACAGTCATGCATCGCCATATTGCTCTCGTAGAGCCCATGCATTCCAACCATCCCAAGCGATTGTTTGTCATCCGTTGGAAACGCGCCCAACCCCATCAAGGTTTGAGTAATAGGGAATCCAGTGGAACGTACCAGGCTTCGGAGATCGTCCGATGCCTGAGGTCCAGCGTTGATCACGCCTCCGCCTACATAAAACAAGGGGCGTTCAGCCTTTGCCATCAGCTCAAGGGCTTCTTCAATGGCAGCTGGTTCTGGCTCGGTTTTTGGACGATAAGACCGATGTTCAAATTCTTGGGGCTGGTTGTAGCTACCTTCTGCGAACTGAACATCTTTGGGTAAGTCAATGACAACGGGACCAGGTCGGCCTGAGCGAGCTACATGAAAGGCTTCGTGCATAACACGAGGTAAATCATTGACGTCTTTCACAAGGTAATTGTGTTTCGTGCAAGGCCTTGTGATTCCGGTGGTGTCAGCTTCTTGAAAGGCGTCATTACCTATAAGATGTGTCGGAACTTGCCCGGTTAGGCAAATGATTGGAATGGAATCCATAAGAGCATCTGTTAGTCCCGTAACGGCGTTGGTTGCACCAGGTCCTGATGTGACGAGCACAACACCAATTTTACCAGTAGAGCGGGCATAACCTTCAGCAGCATGAACCGCCCCACCTTCCTGGCGCACTAAATAGTGCTTCAGGCGGTTTTGCT
>VMCJ01000034.1 GCA_008081395.1 Rhodospirillales bacterium
TAGCGGCAACGAGTACGTAATTTTGAAACCAGTTGTTAATGAAAAATTATCATTTGGGGTAGCCGCATCAAAGATTACGCCAAAATACTGAATCCCGCCCCCTTGTTTGTTCTTAACCCAATTTAGAGCGCCGGCGAGGTCAGTATCAGAACCGCCATCCGTGTAAAAAACATCAACTAAAACTGCTAGATCATTACCTTGAGTGCCCGCATCGCCACATCCCCAAAATTCACACTCCTGACGCAGCACAACTTTTTCAATGGCACGAGTATTTGAACTTCCAAGCACTGCATTTTGGCTTTGATTTGCGTTGTTTTGAAATTCTGACAACCCGACTAAGGTGAACTCTGCGCTGACGTTAGCAGCATTCTGCGCAGCCAAAATATTAGGGTTTAAAACAGACAGAAGTGCAATCAGAGCCAAAATGCTGGGACGTAACAAACTTTGGAAAAAGCTTAATAACTTCATAGGAGCACAACACTCTAAAGGTTAGGTCAAAAAAATGGGTAAAAATTCTTTCAAAAACAGTCTTTATTTTACAGCCAAAACATTTGTGTAGAAAAGGATTTTGTATTGGTTACTACGTAAAAAGTTACTTTCACATAGCTGTAAAAACTCGTTGCGGTATACTACCTTTAACCTAACTGAATTGAAGGATATCAGATGAGTTACGTAGACTTTCATCCAGGCGGTTATCGTTTCATACCGGGCGTCTTTCAATATTCCGCAGGAGTTGCGGCATTGGCTGGTTTCAGCATGCGAAGGATCCAGTTTCAACGTCCAGTTCCACTCTCAGAAGGTTTTGCGAGAGCGGAAAGCATCATTAAGGAGGCTGGGCGTCCCCTAACTGCATTCTGTGCCTGCGAGTTACGCTCACCTGGTCAATTTTCAGAGGATGCATTTAGGAGTTTCAACGAACATTACGTAGACACCCTCTCAACCTGGAAAATCTTTGATGGGTCAACAAACCCGGTTGCCCGTAGCAATGTATGCCCTGAGGTGAACGGCCCCACTGAGCCCTCTTTTCACGCCTTTACATTTACTGTTGCGCGCGAAGAAACTCGTCCATCCTTTGTGATAGCTGGCAGTGGAGAATGCCCTGAAGGTTTAGGGAACTATCGTGACAATACCGTTAGACTTGGTGACTTGAGTGCTGAGGGGATCCTTGAAAAAGCGAGATTTGTACTCGACGAAATGGAACGCCGTCAGGAATCACTGCAACAAAGTTGGAAAACCGTTACTGCAACCCAAGTCTACACAGTGCACGATATTTATCCTTTTCTGGCCAGTGAAATCGTTGGGCGTGGGGCAGCGCCAGCAGGTATCACCTGGCACTTTGATCGACCACCAGTCGTCGACCTAGAGTACGAGATGGATTGCCGTGGTGTATTTGAGGAGTTTGTCATCTGAGCACTCATCTGAAAATTGCAGTAGCCGCTTACGACCGGACATTACCTCTTATGGCCGGCTTGATAAGTATTGAAGATGTGGAGGCTGAATACGTCACTGCACCACTCGAAGATATTTTCGCTCGGGCCTTCGATGAACAAGCATTCGATGTCACCGAGCTCTCTTTTAGCAACTATCTTTACCTAACCTCTATCGGTGAGTGCCCTTATATCGGCCTTCCCGTATTTCCTTCCCGCGCATTTCGCCATTCGGCATTTTACATCAGAACCGATCGCGGCATTAGAGGACCTCGCGATCTTGCTGGACGATTGGTTGGAGTGCGTGAATTTTCAATGACCGCTGCGTTGGTAGCACGTGGCATACTCGAAGATGATTTTGGGCTTCGGTCCAAAGATGTACGTTGGCGATACGGTCCTGCTGATGCAAAGGACAGTGATCCGATTGTGCGGATTAAACCAAATGGTGTGGAACTAGAGCCCCTTGGTGATAACTCAAATTTATCAGATGCATTACGCGACGGAGAGATAGATGCAATGGTAGCGTATAAACCGCCACCAGCATTCCTAGAGGACGCTCCGAACATAGGACGATTATTTATTGATTGTGATGCAGTAGAAGCAGACTACGCACAACGCACAGGTATATTCCCAATCATGCATCTTCTTGGCATCCGAAGGGAGATAGCAGAACGCACCCCGGATCTTTGTATTCGCTTGTGTGACGCATTTGAGGCATCGCGACGCTTTGCTGTCGAGCGTACTAATGAGACACAGGCTCCTTTCACTAGCCTTCCCTGGGGTCCCACTGAAGCTGCTCGATCGAGACGCATTTTGGGGCAAAGTTTCTGGTCATACAGCGTAAAGGCAAATCAACCTGCTCTTGAAGCGCTTTGCCGATACTCCTATGCACAGGGTATTAGTAATAGGCTGGTGAAAGTAGAGGAGTTGTTCGCACCCACCACTTTAAATTGGGTTCCTTCCTAACACGCACGATCAAAGCGGCACAAAATTTCCTCTGACGCCAATGAAACAGGCTTAGACAGTCACCGAGATACTAGGCTTTAATTGAATGCCCAAATTCCAGGAGAGCTGTACTTAATTCGCTTGGGGCCTCTTGGGGCAGCATATGCCCAGCACTCGGGATATCTATCCGCCGTGCGTCTGGAAGCTGCGCGTATAATTCATCGACGATCGCTGCGTCATAAAATACTCGATCCTGTAGTCCTGTTACCACCAACACTGGAAGTACGAGCTTCGACCAATCCACGTCCCAGTTCGACTCTCCCATCCAAGTCAGCAAATTGTACGCACCACTATCTGACGGCAATGGCTGATAATCAGGTGAATCCACCAGGAATTTTTCGCGCTCGGCTCCAGTGAAGTTCTCACCTAGCAGTAGATGAAAATAAAGATCCTTCATGAGATTAGGCCCACCAACCTGCATCACGCGAAGGGTCGCATCATTCATCCAAGCGATACGCGGCGTTATACGACGCAGCGTATTTAGCAACACCATGCCGCTGATCGGCAGACCCGAAAGGTAAGCGCGCGCCGCATAGAGTCCGCCAATAGATAATCCAGTAAGGATAGCGCGTGGCGGCTCAATATGTTTAAGCAGAGCTATAAGGTCACTCGTGATTAATGCATCGTTTAGCGAGGTATCAGCAGCGTATCGGCTTTGAGCCTGCCCACGAAAATTATAAGTAAGTACTCCGAACCCTTTTGCAATCAACGCTGGTACGACGGAGTCATTCCATAAGGAAAC
>VMCJ01000061.1 GCA_008081395.1 Rhodospirillales bacterium
TAATGGAGGCTATTGGGCGACCTTTTTAGCCGGTCAAAATCATGTAAACGCTGGCGCTTCACACTACGGCGTATGGTGGTGGCGGACATTTAATGGCTATCCTGTGAAATACCTCAGTAAAGACAGCAATCCAGTTCTAGCGTTGCATGGTTTGAAGGAAACAGTCTCGAAATGGGAGCATACAATGCCACAATTTTCTGCTGCTGAATGGGCGAGCCCTAAATTTAAAAAAGTGTTGTTTCCAAATGTTGGTCACAGTTGGGACTGCAAATTGTGCAAAGAAGATGGATATAATGCAGAAGTCACACAAAAAGCTCTTGATTTGACCATTGAGTTTTTTGAACAGAATAAGAAGTGAAGTTCAAAAACAAATGCTTACCCCTAAATGAGCCCCTCTTATGGCGGAGGAGAGTGGGAGTCGAACCCGCCAGGAAACGCCTAACGCCCCCTCACCGGTTTTGAAGACCGGGGCCGCCACCGGACGACATTCCCCTCCATTTATCAAGATGGCGCAATGTACCGGCCGTATCAAGTTATCATTAACAGCACGTATAATCGTTTTTTCATGGTTTAGTTCTACTACATTCAGTGAACTTTGCTGATGTAGCCACTTTTCCAGGGCAGAAATATTTTAAAAAATATTTCTGCGTTTTATTGTGGCCTGCGATACTAAAAGTTTATGTTGTCGCCTCAGAAAAGGCCCAAGGAAAATTCCATAAATGTCAAATACGCTGCACAGCCCGACCGGGCTGGAAGCCCAATCAGGTGGCGCCTTGCAAGGAATTAAGGTTGTTGACCTTACTCGCGTTCTAGGCGGCCCCTACTGTACTATGATTTTAGCAGACCACGGAGCCACGGTCATTAAGGTAGAACCTCCCCGGGGCGATGAAACCCGCGACTGGGGGCCTCCATTTAGAGAAGATGGCGAAAGCGCTTATTTCCAAGGTGTAAACCGCAACAAACGCTCTATTGGCCTGGATTTAGCAACAGAGGAAGGTAAATCTGTGCTTTCGCGGCTTTTAGAAAGCGCTGATGTACTCATAGAGAATTTCAAACCGGGTACTCTAGAAAAATGGGGGCTAGGTTACGATGACGTGCTCTCCAAGACATACCCCAGGCTAATTCATTGCAGAGTAACTGGATTTGGATCAACGGGGCCCTTGGGCGGCTTTCCTGGTTACGATGCAGTAATTCAGGCGATGAGTGGTATGTTAAGCGTAAACGGCTCTCCTGACTCAGGACCGGTTCGGGTTGGAACCCCAATGGTAGACATGGGCACGGGTCTTAATGCCGCGATTGCAATCTTGATGGCGATCGTTGAACGGTCACGCTCCAACCGAGGTCAGTTCCTCGATATCACACTTTACGATAGCGCAGTGGCATTGCTTCATCCCCAAGGCAACAATTACCTGATGAGCGGAAAGGCCCCCACCATCACTGGTAATGCCCATCCAAACATATACCCCTACGATACCTTTAAGTGCATGGATAAAGAAATCTTTCTCGCAGTAGGCAACAATGGCCAATGGGCAAAACTTGCAGAGGCTCTTGGAGCTTCAGAACTAGCCAACGATCCTCGCTTTAAAGACAATCGAAATCGGTCAGAAAATAGAGTAGCCGTCAAGCAGGAGTTAGAAACTAGGCTGAAGCTCTTCAAATGCGATGATCTAGCTACCAATTTACTGGAAAAGGGAGTGCCCGCAGGTCCAGTTAACTCAATACCTGAAGTCATGGAGCATCCTCATACACTGCACAGGCAAATGAAAGTTAGTGATGGCAACGGTTACAATGCACTTGGCGTTCAAGCAAAACTTTCAAGAACGCCAGGCAGTGCCCGAAGACCACCGCCTTTCTATGGTGAAGACACAAGAGCAATCCTCTCAGAAGCGGGATACGGTGATGAAGAAATCAACCATCTCATTGATAATGGAACCGCTCTTATTCACCGTAAAAGCTAGCGAAGATTTTTAGTGGCCGAAGGCCACATAATGGATTGTTGCTAGCTAACAGATCGCTCAGCACCTCACGCAGTGGTAAACGCACCGCTTTTTTCTTCGCTTAATAAAGACGGCAGTTTATCGCAGCTTATGTGATATCTAGCGATCTTCTCACATACACCCGTAAGGTGTAGAAGAGAGCAACGGTCGACCTTAAGGTCACACAAATTTTAAAACAGCACACGGAAAATTTATGTCAAAAGAAGATCTAATCGAGTTCGACGGGGAGGTAGTAGAGAAGCTGCCGAATGCAATGTTTCGAGTAAAACTAGAGAATGAGCATGAAGTGATTGCTCGTCTAGCAGGCAAGATGCGCAAGTTTCGTATCCGCGTGATGCCAGGAGACAAAGTTTCAGTAGAAATGACCCCTTACGATCTTACAAAAGGTCGGATTACATTCCGCCATAAGTAACTGCCAAAGATCCAATCAGCATCAAGTGCAGAGCGCAATTCCAATTAAAATGAAGTCAAATAAGCAATCACGGCCTTTGAAAGGACTGCAATACTAGTCACGCAAATCATCCCAAAGGGCTTTAGCCTTGGCAAAAAAGCCCTCCGTCTCTGGATGATTTCCATCGCTTTCGCCTGCAAACTCTTTGAGAAGCTCCTCCTGACGCTTAGTTAGGTTTACTGGAGTTTCAACAAATGCCTCAACAATCATGTCTCCGCGGCGATTGCGTTGATTCAATATGTTCATACCTTTGCTGCGCAGACGGAACCTTTTACCAGTCTGCGTACCAACCGGGATGGTAATACGGGCACGACTTCCATCGATAGTTGGGCACTCAATCTGTCCACCTATAGCAGCGGTCGCCATTGGTATTGGAGCACGGCAGTATATGTCTGCTCCCTCACGCTCGAAAAGCTTATGAGGCCTTACGCCAATGAAAATATACAAATCACCGGCTGGCGCGCCTCTTAAACCAGCTTCCCCTTCGCCAGAAAGTCGAATTCGAGTGCCATCATCGACACCAGCTGGTATATTCACATTCAAAGTTCGTTCACGACGCACCCTGCCCTGGCCACCACATGACCTACAAGGGTCTGAAATGATTTGTCCTTGGCCACTGCAACTATGACAAGTCCGCTCAACAGTGAAAAAACCCTGACTCGCTCTAACACGCCCTGTGCCCTGGCAAGTAGGACAA
>VMCJ01000142.1 GCA_008081395.1 Rhodospirillales bacterium
TACTGGCCTAGACCTGCATCAGTGGCTCAATACCATGCCATTGCATCCCGCTGGAGGAACGTGATTGGTAGACGTTTACCAGCTTGTCTAGGGCTTTCTTAAAAGCACTGTTAGACTGCGGCTTGCGCCCAAGTATCTGGCAGTAATGGCGATAGTCTTCGTATAGCCGGGAAGCTGGGTATTTAGCCTCCGCCGCCAAGCTGCATTCCTGCTCCACAAATTGCGCAATGCTATCCATCTCAGTCTTGTAAGCACTCACTTGATCAAGAACCACTTGTGGTGGGTTCAAGCCTTGATGTTGCCATTCTAAGCAGCCCTGAATGGCCCAGTTAAGAATGCCAGGAAGTTCCGCGGTGAGTTTAACACCGAGGTCTTTGTCTTGCTCTTCAGCACTAAATGTACGGTTGAACGGGATCGCTTGGATACGGCGCCAGATACCGTGATCAGTGTTATTGATCTGAGGGAGACTGTTAGTAGCCAGGAATATCTTGCCAATTATGCTGAACTCTAACCAGCTTCCATATAACGGTCGCCCCTTAAGAACATCGCCGCCCGTCATTTGTTTTATCTTGGCTTCTGCAAGAGCTTCACCTGCTTCAGTCTCACTTACCGAGATCAATCTGGCCGATACGAGATCAACCAAATCATCACCGATCGATGAGCTTCCTTTCGCAACAAGCGTTTGAGAAGAGGCTGCCTTTGAATAATCCCCCAACAGCTTGTTAATCACATTTACAAATGTGGATTTGCCATTGGCTCCATCGCCTATCAAGATAAACAAACATTGCTCTGAAGTTGTTCCCGTAAGACTATAGCCGATTACTCTTTGCACATAATCGATGAGGGACTGGTCACTCTCAAAGATGCCATTTAGAAAAGCATCAAAGTTTGGACACAAGGATTTAGCACAATAATCTGTGGTTATCGATTTGCTGACCAAAATAGAGGGATCAGGATCAAAGGCATGGCCTGATTGGAGATCTATCCATTGATTAGGAGCTGCAAGGAGCATTGGATCCTTATCAAAGTCATTCAATGAAACGGCTCTGTCTGTCGCGGCCAATTTGCAAAGGTTCTCCAACCGATTGAGGCTCTCAAATGATGATAGGTTTCCCGCAGCACTATGATTACCTGTATCAAAAAGGGCCTGCTTGGCTTCACTGATGAACTGGAACGCTAGTTTAATTATCAATCCACAGTCATCAGAGGACCAGATACTACCATTCCAAATCATCCATTGCTTGCTTTGGAATGCGAAGACGGCTCTACCATTCAACCATTGGCCAAAGGTCTCGCCCAGTTTTGCCTCCGTCACATTAGATCCGTCAGTAAACCGTCCAAAGTTTATAACCTCTGCTTTAGCTTCTTTAACCACAGTTAACGATCGTTCCTTCTGACCACAGTAAAAGGCAATCCTTTCCGAAACCCGATCCGCGGCAGTCTTTCCAATACAATCCACAAGACCTTGGTATCCCCGGATCTCATCATTGGGTTTACCAAACGAAGTCCTGACGCAGTTCATACGATCCTGCTCTTCTGTATCCCCCGTTATCCTGCAGATACGCTGGATAATATTAACAAGCAGTTGAGCATCTATGCCTTGCTTTAGGCATAGCCCCGAGAATGAGAGTGCTAGCTCATGCCGCAACCCAGATGCCCAAAGTTGTGCAACCTCAGAGCAAGCACCAAGAAAAGACACCGATCTCAACAATTCGTCATAGTCTACTTCAGACGCATCCTGATTTATTTCTGTATAGATCAGTTTAGCTCCATTTGGATGGATTGACGGCGGTATCATGGTTTGTGAACCATCACCTCGTAGCTCGACTAAGGTTGATTTAGGGCCATTGCCAGCAAACCGCTGTGTTGGGCCAAACGATGTTGCTTTGTAGAGATAGTGACCGCTGTCAGATGATCCTCTACTAAACTTTGCGAACGGCTGCGGCAGTATAAGATCCGCCAATCCGTTTGCTTCAGGACAATCTAGATCAACATCCATTACGCCAGAGTTAGGCCCGAGTATAAGACCAAGATTGCCTTTGGCAGCAAGTGCTTCTTCTTCTGATTTACCCTGACCGGGCCAGTTAACACCCACAGGCTTTTTGGATTGCGGGTGCAATGCAAGATAAGCGTCTTGCGCGCATAATTTTGTTTCTAACATTAAAATTTCCAAAACACACGGCACGCGCCGCGTGTCCTTAGTTGAGGAGGATTAAAGCCTTCCAAGCTATCCAGGCATGTACATTTGATGGCTGGGATAGCCTTTAGCGGGTAGCCAGAATAAGGGTCCGCATGGAGGCACGTGTGCGGTTAAGATGAAAGAGTCGGGTAGCCTGCGCACTCAGGAACCGACCCGAAAACTATAGCTGATTCGTGAGAACAAAGCAAGTACAAAAATAGATAGATTATTGAAATAATGATATTTTTTAATATAGAAGTATTTTGGGAAAAACTGATTTTTCCCATCAAATATCCAACTCCACGCCTCGTTTCACAATCTGTTCAATTCACAAAGGTCACTCTCAAAACGCAGTACTTTCAAGCTTAACCGTGACGCTGCTCTTGCCGAGTGGCGTTCTTTGGTCGTCTCATAGAAAAGGATCGTCACCCCAATAACTGATGCTTGGGCTCGTTTGTCTGACAGCACCGCCACCACATCCTCATCATTCCTGTTCCTGTTATTTCTGGCACTATTCCTGCGCAAGATCAGGGATTTAGAACAGCGTTGTGGGACTGATGCAGCACATCACCTCTCATATCAGCGATAATTCCCGCTAAACCTCAGCCGGTGGTTTCGCGAGGGTGGGTTTTCCCTGCTTTTTTGAGTTAACAGGGAATTTAACAGGGAACT
>VMCJ01000023.1 GCA_008081395.1 Rhodospirillales bacterium
ATTATTTTTGCTATCTGACAGGCAATTTGGCCCACGGCACCCGCCGCACCAGATACAAGAACCGTACTTCCTGGCTGGAGTTCACCAACGGACTTCATACCAAAATAAGCTGTCAGAGCACTCGTCCCTAGTGGGCCAATCCAGTCTTCGGCAGTCCCCAAAGATAGGTCGAGTTTTTGCAATGCAATAGCGGGCAAAGTGGGTAGAGTTTGCCAGCCTAATCTGCCCTGAACTAAATCACCGGGCTCCAATCCACTGATCTTACTCTGCAAGACACGGGCGACTCCACCAGCTCGCATTACTGATCCAATAGAAACCGCAGGAACATAGCCAGGTTTCTCTGCTATCCATGTCCGCATTGCTGGGTCGATAGATAAATACATCGACTCAACCAATGCTTCGCCTGCCCCAGGAGGACGAACAGGAGTTAAAAATTCTTCGAAATGCTCGGGGCCCGCCAGACCATCGGGGCGTGCCCGAAGCAAGATCTGGCGGTTATAATCTAATTGCGTCATACACGCTCGATTACTGTGGCAATGCCTTGCCCTACTCCAATACACATCGTGCAAAGAGCGCGCTTTAACCCACGCTCTTCCATCTCGTACACTGCGGTTGAAATCAGTCTAGCCCCTGACATCCCTAAAGGATGCCCAAGTGCTATAGCACCGCCATTTGGATTCACGTGTTCTGCATCATCAGCCAAACCTAGATCGCGGGTGACAGCCAACCCTTGGGCAGCAAAAGCCTCATTAAGTTCTATAACATCAATGTCACTTATCTTTAGCCCAAGACGTGAGAGAAGCTTATGACTAGCTGGTGCAGGACCAAATCCCATAATTCTTGGAGGTACACCGGCGGTAGCCATTCCAAGAATGCGAGCTCGTGGGGTTAGACCATGTTTCGAAGCGCCTTGTTCAGAGGCAAGGATAATGGCACACGCACCGTCATTTACCCCGGAGGCATTTCCAGCTGTCACCGAACCACCTTCCCTAAAAGGCGCTGGCAGCTTGGCTAAACCTTCTAGGGTTGTTCCCTCGCGAGGGTGCTCGTCAGTATCTACTACTAATGCATCACCTCTACGCTGTGGGATAGTTACAGGCGTTATCTCCTTAGCAAGACGACCACTTTTTTGAGCTGCTACCGCGCGCATCTGAGAACGATAGGCAAAAGCGTCCTGATCCTCACGGTTAACTTGAAACTCTTCAGCAACATTCTCAGCAGTCTCTGGCATTGAATCGATGCCATACTGCTTTTTCATCATTGGATTAACGAAGCGCCACCCAATAGTGGTATCGTACATTTGATTGTCCGAACGAGAAAAAGCCGTCTGCGACTTCCCCATCACAAATGGGGCTCGGGTCATGCTCTCAACCCCACCAGAAATCATAAGGTCTGCTTCACCAGCCTTGATAGCCCTTGCCGCCGTTCCAGTTGCATCCATGCCAGAACCGCACAGGCGATTAATAGTTGAACCAGGGACAGTCGTAGGAAGACCTGCGAGAAGGGAGGACATACGAGCAACATTGCGGTTGTCCTCTCCAGCTTGATTAGCACAGCCGAAAATAACATCCTCAACAGCTTCCCAGTCTACGCCAGCATTTCTTTCCATTAATGCTTGGAGGGGTACTGCCCCGAGATTATCAGTACGAACTTGAGAGAGCGAACCTCCATAACGGCCGATTGGCGTGCGGGTTGCATCACAAATATAAGCTTCGGCCATGGAATGGGGCCTCCCTTTGGAATTTATTAATCTCACTATCGTAACGTCTGCGCCACTGGATCGCCAAGACCAAAAGCTCGGCTAATCTTGCTCAAAAACACAATTTCGTGTGAATTGCATCAAAGAAGCAGAATTCTAGGAATTAGTTAGACCAGTCAATGCCATCGGAAAATTCAAATGCTGCAAATCACTAAAGGCGATCTAGTTCATGTACACTACACAGGAAAATTGTCCGACGGAGAGGAATTTGACAGCTCCCGTGGTGAAGAACCGCTTAAGGTAGAAATTGGTGCTGGCCAACTGGTACAAGGCTTTGAAGATGGCCTTATGGGAATGTCCATTGGAGAAAGTAAGACGGTTATTATCCCCCCTGATCAAGCTTACGGGTTTCGACACGAAGAAATGGTGCGCGCCGTAACTCTTGATCAGCTTCCAGATGGTTTAGAAGTTCAGGAGGGCATGGTCTTAGAATCAAGTGATCAGCAAGGACATAGGGTGGAACTTAGAGTCACTGAAATTGACGGTGATAAGGTTGTGCTCGATATGAATCACCCACTTGCCGGAGAAACATTGACCTTTGACATTGAAGTTGTTGAAATAATTAAGAATGCAGATGAATTAAAAACCCGCTGAACCTCATCTAGCGAACTTCAGGCCCATTTAACTGGAAAACTTCCAACGATAAAATGCCATGCCAACGGTCATTGATATGACAAAAACGATAACCTGAGGTGAGCCTGTGGTGATCGCAGAAATAGCTGGCCCGGGGCACAAGCCGACTAGCCCCCAGCCAACACCAAAAATTGCCGCCCCACCAACTAGACGTCGATCAAAATTTTTCTTATCGGGCAACTGAAAATTGTTTGCTAGCAAGGGTTTTGTAAGCCGACGTGAAAGCCAAAAACCCGGGAGTGCAGAAAAAATTGCACCCCCCATCACAAAAATTAATGTTGGATCCCAATTCCCAAAAATATCGAGAAAACTCAATACTTTATTTGGGTTCATCATTCCGGAAATCATCAAACCCGCACCCATGAGCGTTCCTGCAATTAAGCTGGCAATGATTTGCAACATCCTACCATGCTC
>VMCJ01000140.1 GCA_008081395.1 Rhodospirillales bacterium
TTACTGCGCGTCCGGTTATGGAGGCACGGATTATGCAAGTGAAGACTTCAGTCATGAACGGAGATTTTGGCATTATAATTTGTGATGTTACACGCGCAGATCTTAAGGATGCAGATTTTCAATCTAGGGCCTTCGACTTGTGGAGTAAGCACGGTGGGTTATTAGCAGTGCGCGGAGACGACTTGGTTAACACGTCAGCACAAGAGTTGATGGCTTGGTCTGAGGTATTTGGCTCTATTGAGTATGGGAATTTTGTGGCTCGAGAAGACAAAATGGTGGAAGGATTACCCATTTTGCGGATTGGTAATGTCCGTGACGAGGGAGGAAAGTTAAAGTCGTCTCTTGCCCGCGTGCCGCAGCTTAAAACCGATGCGGACATTCGTTATAATCCAGAGACACGTCGTCCAGTCTGGCATACGGACTCCACCTTTCGCCAAAGTCCGCCAATTGGATCAATCTTTCACTGCAAAATTGCTCCTGGATCTGGTGGTGAAACTTTATTCGCCAACATGCGCGCAGCTTACAACGACCTCGACGATGCAATTCGAGAAAAACTAGACGGTTTGGAGGCGGTATGTTCCCTCGCGCATCACGATAAGAAAATCAACAAATATTCGCCGGATTATCCAATTCTGACACCGGAGCAGCGGGCTGCTAATCCGCCAAATAGGGTGCCGCTTGTTCTCAGGCATCCCGTAAGCGGGGAAAAAGCACTTTATGGCCTAAATAGCTCTACTTGCGCCATTCTTCCAAAGGGTGAAGAAATTACACCAGAAATTCTTGATATTTGCGACCTTGAAGGTGAAGAGCATGCATCTGTCCAGATCTTGCGCGAATTACTTCCCACAATTACTGGTCCAGAATATACAGTTAAATGGTCATGGCAGCCTGGAGATATCGTTGCTTGGGACAACCGTTGTACTATCCATTCAGCCACCGGATATGACTATGAGAACCAAAGTCGAGAAATGTGGCGCCTTACGCTGCTAGATCGCGCGCAGGCTGATAGCTAACGGTCCATACCAGCTTTCTCTGCAAGTGAAGCGGCAAGAAAATCTCCAATATCACCATTCAGGACGGCATCTGGGTTACCGGTTTCCACCCCTGTTCTAAGATCTTTTACCATCTGGTATGGTTGTAAAACATAAGAGCGGATCTGATGTCCCCACCCAATCTCTGATTTCTGTGCTTGTTCCTCTGCAGCGGCTTCCTCACGTTTCTGCAATTCATATTCGTATAGACGTGACTTAAGCATATCCATCGCTGTAGCTCGGTTGCGGTGCTGTGAGCGATCATTCTGACACTGCACAACTATTCCAGTAGGGGCATGTGTTATCCGGACTGCTGAGTCGGTTCTATTAACATGCTGTCCGCCAGCGCCAGACGCGCGATAAGTATCAATGCGCAGGTCTTTTTCTTCAATTTCTACTTGGATTGAGTCATCAACCACTGGATAGATCCAAGCAGAAGCGAAACTAGTATGCCTTCTAGCTTGGCTATCGTATGGAGAAATACGTACAAGTCGGTGTACTCCGGACTCTGTTTTTAACCAGCCGTAAGCATTATTGCCTGAAACCCTAATAGTTGCTGATTTTAAGCCTGCTTCTTCGCCTGGGCTTTCTTCAAGGAATTCTAATTTATATCCTTCCTTTTCAGCCCAGCGGGTATACATCCGGAGCAACATTTCGGCCCAATCTTGTGCCTCGGTCCCTCCAGCTCCAGCGTGCACTTCGAGGTAACAATCGTTACCATCAGCCTCGCCAGATAAAAGACTTTGTAATCTAGCTCTTCTAGCATCGGATAGAAGTAAATTTAGTGAAGCTAATGCTTCTTCAATAATTTCTTCGTCATCCTCAGCCTCGCCCATCTCAATAAGCTCAGCGTTATCTGTTGCTCCATTTTCAAGCGCCTTGCAGGCTTCAATAGAGTCTGCAAGTTGTGTGCGTTCCCGCATTACTTTTTGAGCGGCTACAGGATCATTCCAAAGATCAGGGTTTTCTGCTTCTGCATTCAGTTCATCAAGTCGGAGAAGAGCATTTTCCCAGTCAAAGATGCCTCCGTAACAAGGCAACAACTTCCTGAATTTCATCAATAAGAGTTTGGGCTTCAGCGCGCATCTTTTAGTCTCCGATTGAACTGGTAAGGAATGTATTAGCCTGAGATTGTATTGCTGCCAAACCTGGCATTGCGACGCATCATGACCAAATAAAATGTTGCACTCTTAGGACTCTCAGGAGCATGCTAAGCTTATTGCTATAGGAATTGTCATGAGGTTGCTATGTACGCGGTAAGTAGCCATGAAGCTAGAGAAGTAAAAACAGAAAGGCCAGAAGGCACAAACCGGCGAATTGATTATATTGGTAGCCCGGGCATAATAGACGCGCTCCCACAGGCATTTTATGTTGACCGTTTATATAAAAATGCGCGAATTGATCCCCATTTTCATGACATAGACCAATACCAAGTAGTGGTGGATGGTTCATGTAAGATGGGTAAAAAAGCTGCAGACCCAATTACTTTTCAATACGCCGATGCCTACACGCCTTACGGTCCGATCATAGAGACTAGTGGAGAGGGTTTCGCATTTTTTACGCTTCGCCCCATCGCTAGTGGCGGCTTTTTTGCGATGCCCGGAAACAAACATAATATGCCTGGTAGAGCAGGGCGTAATATCGCTGGCCGGTTCGATACGACGAGACCTTTGCCTAAAGAGGGGCAAGCGGTTTTGGAAAAATTAATGGACCATCAATCTGACGGGGTAGCTGC
>VMCJ01000150.1 GCA_008081395.1 Rhodospirillales bacterium
TGGATTGCGCGTGGAAGCCAGTCTAGTTAGTTTTTACTTCACAACAGTAAAAGAGGAATCTGATCGTTAGAAGTTTATGTAACAAAGAGCGGTGATGCTTACTTTGTTAAAAAAACAGATAATCAACCAGATTTCTTAATAAAAAATAAGTAAATCATAATAAAGATGCCCCTTATCTGGAGCATTTATTGCAACTGTATTAATAGAGTGAGGCTGAGTGTAGTGTAATGTATGCTGGCGACTTGTCACCAAATGATGCATTAAAACTTCTCCATGATGACACGTCAGCCCGGCTTGTAGATGTTAGGACTGATGCTGAATGGTCCTATGTCGGAGTCCCGGATCTTTCTACTGCTGCTAGTGACCTTGTTTTGCTTAGTTGGCAGCGTTTTCCATCTATGCAGGTTGATCCAGACTTTCTTAGCCAGCTATCAAAAATTGCGCCGAATCTTTCTGCGCCACTGTTGTTTCTTTGCAGGTCTGGAGTTCGTTCTCAATCTGCAGCTGTAGCGGCTACCTCGGCAGGTTACACATCGGCCTTTAACGTTGCTGGTGGATTTGAGGGAGATAAAAATTCTGATGGGCATCGTGGAAAAATAAATGGCTGGAAGGCTCTAGGCTTGCCTTGGGTTCAGGGATAAAGGCGATGGTTAGTATGGAAGAGCAGCGTAATGCTGAATGGGCCCGTCTGAGGGGGCGTCTTCGCGCAGAATTTGGTGATGGAGTGTTTCGAAGCTGGCTTCAGCCACTGACTTTGATTTCAGTTGAGAATAACAAGGTTGTTCTTGGAGTGCCAACTCGATTCGTTCGTGATCGAGTTGTGGCGTTATATGGATCACGTCTCAGAGAACTATGGCGTGAGGAAGACAACGAAGTTGGCCAAATTAACTTTGTGATTGATGCTAATCTTGCTGGCCGCAAGCCTAGTGTGGTGGCTCCCCCCGAGCCTGATCCTCCGGAGTTTGATCTTGATGGATGGGCGGAAGGTGTATCGTCGCCTCTTGATCAGCGCTTGTCCTTTGAGAATTTTGTTGTTGGCAACCCCAATGAATTTGCGTTTGCAGCGTGTATGCGAGCCGTGGAAAACGAGACTCCAGCATACAACCCGCTTTTTCTTTATGGAGGAGTGGGTTTAGGCAAAACACATCTTATGCATTCCACGGCGGCCGCTCTTCAGGCGAAATATCCTAAGAAGCGAGTTCTTTATTTAACAGCTGAGAAATTTCTTTATCAATTTATTAGAGCTCTTCGGGCGCAAGAAACTGTTCCTTTCAAGGAGCTATTTAGGTCAGTCGATGTTCTGCTAGTAGATGACATTCAGTTTTTGTGTGGCCGAGACGCAACCCAAGAGGAATTTTTTCATACCTTTAATGCGTTAGTTGAACAGGGACGTCAGGTCATTGTATCTGCTGATGCTTCTCCAAGTGATATAGAGGGTATGGAGGACCGCCTTAAATCCCGTCTGGGATGGGGATTAGTAGTGGAGTTGAGTCCAACAAATTACGAATTACGTTTCGCAATTCTTGAGAAGAAGGCGAAAGAAAAAGGGCTAGAGTTAGATCCCCGTGTTCTGGAATTTGTAGCTCAGCGAATTGCCACTAATGTGCGCGAGCTAGAGGGAGCGTTGAATAGGCTTGTGGCTCATAGTCAGCTATCTGGTCGATCAATAACACTCGATTCTGCTCAAAGTGCTCTTCGTGATCTACTTAGGGCCAGCGAGCGCCGGGTATCTATTGAAGAGATCCAGAAACAAGTCGCAGAACACTTCAATATTCGCCTCGCAGATATGAGTTCTCCACGTCGGGCACGTGCCGTAGCTAGGCCACGCCAAGTAGCAATGTATCTAGCCAAGCATTTGACGTCTCGGTCACTGCCTGAGATTGGACGGAGGTTTGGGGGGCGTGATCACACGACAGTGATGCATGCGATCCGAAAAATTGAAGAATTGTCATCGGGTGACGCCGTCCTTTCGGAGGATATCAGGCTTATTCGTCGTTCTCTGGAAAATTGAGACTGCTTCTAACGGGTTTTGCGCCTATCGCGCCTGCGTCGATGGGACGGTTCCATGAATCAGTATTACGCGCTATTGAAGCGGCGAAGCCAATTTCATCCAAGTCGTAGCTTATGAGTGATCCCCTGCCACATTCTGGCCTCTTGCCGACTGGTCTTATTGATGCGCTGCCTCCAGACGCGGAGCGCGACAGTTTAGCTGCTGAACGCGCATTGAATTTATTAGCTGCGTATGGGTATCAGCAAGTTTCTCCACCTTTATTAGAATTCGAAGAGAGTTTTCTTTCAGGAGCTGGAGAGCCGCTAGCTCGTGAAACCTTTAGGATCATGGATCCCGCATCTCAGCGCATGCTCGTTCTTCGGTCAGATATGACCCCCCAAATCTCTCGCATTGCAGCAAGTCGATTGGGTAACGTGCCCCGTCCTCTTCGTCTATGTTATATTGGTCAAGTTCTGCGTGTTTCTGGTGGACGACCAGGAGCTGAACGGCAATTGCGGCAAGCAGGGGCAGAGCTAATAGGTTCTTCGCGTCCAGAAGCAGATGCTGAAATTATTTTACTTGCTGCTGCAGCACTTCGAGCCATCGGCGTTGAACGTGTGGCTGTCGACTTGAACGTTCCACACATGGCGAGTAGTGCAGCCGTGGCTGCTGGTTTGATTGATAGAGTTACTCAAGAATTTCTGAAT
>VMCJ01000138.1 GCA_008081395.1 Rhodospirillales bacterium
ATTTGATATCATGTTTGAAAGGGAAGAGGATTATGCTCGCGGGCTTGCTTCCGAAGATTTGAAGGCCCCCTCAATTGCTAGCATCTACGGAGTTTCTGAAAATACTGTAATTGTGACACCTTACCCAGCAGCATTGGCGATTAAAATTACTATTCCTCGCCAATACCCAGCCGGCAGCCCAGGCGACAGGGACGTCTATGGCGCCCAGCAACATATTGGCCTTTTGGAAGTTAAAATATGACAGCTGTCGCTCGTATTCGTGATCGCTTTATCAAGACGGACAGGAACTATCTAAAGATAGTTGGGGCGACTGGTCAGCTTGGTTATGGCATACCTGAACCAGCTTTTTCGACGGCTCTTTCCCATGACCTTGATATGGTAGGAGCTGACATGGGCTCTACCGATATCGGCCCCACTTTTCTTGGGAATGGAGAAATGGCCACATCGGTGGAGCAGACTGAGCGAGATATTCAAAAACTCATAGTAGGTTCCCGTTCCAAAGATATACCACTTATCATTGGAAGTGCGGGATCTGCGGGTGCAAAGCCACACCTTGACGCCACACTCGAGATAGTTCGAAAAGTAGCGAAAAATCAGGGCCTGAAGTTCAGAATGGCTATTATTAGAGCCGATATTGATCCAAATAGTGTTGTGCAAGCAATTAAAGATAGACGGGTAAGCTCTTTAGGTGTCCTTCCAGAATTAACTGCGGAAGAGACATATAAATGTACGAATATTGTAGGACAGATGGGGACCGAAGCCTTTGTTAGGGCGCTTCAGACTGAGCCAGACATAATAATCGCTGGTCGCGCATGTGATACAGGTATTTATGCTGCGCTTCCACAGTGGTTGGGATTTGATCCAGGCCCAGTTACACATATGGCAAAAATAGTTGAATGCGCATCTCTCTGCTGCGTACCGGGTGGTCGCGACCCAATTATGGCTACATTACAGGCTGATGGTTTTACCCTTGAGAGTATGAACCCAGCTCGAGCAGCAACGCCGATGTCTGTTGCTGCTCATAGTCTTTACGAACAAGCGGACCCTCACAGGATCATAGAACCGGAGGGAGTGGCAGTCGTCGACAAAGTTAAGTATCGCGCAATTGACGAAAGACGCACTTGGGTCACGGGAGCTACATGGGAACCGGCTAAACAGCTTTCCATAAAGTTAGAAGGTGCGGCTTCAGTGGGGTATAGAGCGGTTCTACTAGCTGGTTCTGCGGATCCTCGTTTCATTGCTGGCCTGGATAAGATTTTGCATGATGTAAAAGAGGTTGTTCGCGGCTTAGTTTGTTCCGAAGGAGAGGAACCAGATTATGATCTCTTCTTTAGGCGGTATGGACTTGATGCCGTTTATAATTGGCAAAAATCCCCGGATAATCTTCCAAGGGAAATATTCATTCTGGGGGAGTGTTTGGCTAGTACTCAGGCACGAGCAATGGCTGTAGTAAAGTCAACCAAGCAGTACCTCTTGCACCACGGCTTTCCGGGTAGGCTCTCAACTAGTGGAAATATTGCATTTCCATTCACACCTCCAGAACTCGCAGCAGGTCCCGCATACAGATTTAACGCGTACCATCTGATGCAGGTTGATAATTTAGAGTCTTACTTCCCTGTGGAAGTTGAAGAAGTTAGCTAAATTGGATCTTCTTGGTACTGAATGAATGTCTACAAAAAATATTATTCAACGCGCTGAAAATTTTGCCTCAAGCAATGGTTTTGAGATACCAATCCTAATGGCTCCTATGGCAGGAGCTTGTCCGCCATCTCTTGCTGCAGCTGTTGCAAATAACGGTGGGTTGGGTGCGTGCGGTGCTTTGCTTATGTCGCCTGAGGCTATCATCAAATGGGCTAGTGATGTAAGGGGCAAAACCAATGGGACTTTCCAAATTAATTTATGGGTGCCTGACCCAGCACCCAACCGTGATCTAATAAACGAGGCTTCTGTCCGCCAGTTTTTGGGTAATTGGGGTCCTGAAGTGTTGCCGGAAGCGGCAGAACGAGCGGTGCAAAATTTTGATGAACAATGCGCTGCAATTCTGGAGGTAGGACCACCCATAATATCTTCAATAATGGGTGTGTACTCGCCTTCATTTGTCCATGAAATGAAGGCTCGAGGAATAAAGTGGTTTGCAAACGTAACGACTGTTGCAGAAGCACTTATGGCAGAGGCTGCAGGAGCAGATGTAGTGGTTGCTCAGGGCGCAGAAGCCGGAGGACATAGAGGCGCTTTTGATGCTGAAAAGGCAGAGGCTCAAGCTGTTGGACTGTTTTCATTATTGCCAGCAGTGGTGGATGCAGTGAAATTACCTGTAGTGGCTACTGGTGGTATCGCAGATGGCCGTGGTGTAGCTGCTGCAATGGCTTTAGGGGCGAGTGCAATTCAAATTGGGACAGCCTTACTCCGTAGTCCTGAGGCTGCACTCGTTTCGGCTTGGGCGGATGCAATTGGAAATGCCAACCCAGAAGACACTGTGATTACTAGAGCCTTTTCAGGCCGCGCTGGCCGCAGTATCAGGACAAGTTACGTAGATGCGGCATCTAGTTCAGCGGCTCCGTCTCCTGCGCCATACCCAATTCAACGAGCAATGACTCAGTCTATGCGTGACCAAGGTAACAAAACTAATGATTTAAGTCTCATTCAGGCATGGGCAGGTCAGTCAGCGGGCTTATCTCAGGTTTTG
>VMCJ01000060.1 GCA_008081395.1 Rhodospirillales bacterium
CTAATGATTTAAGTCGCATTCAAGCATGGGCAGGTCAGTCAGCGGGCTTATCTCAGGCGATGCCAGCTGGCGATCTAATTCGTCAGATATGGTTAGATGCCAAGAAAATTCTTTCAGAATGATCTTATCAGACCGAACTAAGGAGTTTGAAGGCGACAAATATAAAGTTTCTTGAAGTTTATTATTTTATTTGCGTTTCAAAGAGAATGTAGATTAAATACTCTGATGTTGAACGAAGACATTCAAAGATTATTAGTCCTACGACTTATTTGCCCGGCGCACTGACTGCGTCGGGATCTAGCTCGGCAACTTGCCCGGCATGTTCAACTGATTACGTCCGCAATGGACGGCACCGTCTAGAATACGTAAATAATCTTTTTAAAATCTGTAATTGTTAGTAAGCCTTTGTTCCAGGACACTTTGTCTGAAATAGAAGAATTTCAACTAAGACTGACAGAGGTAAGCTTAACCGAGATTTTTACGTACGGTAATATAAGAATGGAAAATAAAAATGGCTGTAATGCCTTTTGAAAAATACCAACCCTTCCAGCCAATAGAGCTCAATGATCGTACTTGGCCAGGTAAAGTCATTACCAAAGCACCTACTTGGTGTTCCGTTGATTTGCGCGATGGTAATCAGGCTCTGATAGAGCCTATGGGCCCTGAGCGCAAAGCCCGCATGTTTAAAGCACTTGTGGGGATGGGGTTTAAAGAAATTGAAGTAGGTTTTCCTGCTGCTTCAGAGACTGACTTCACATTTTGTCGCCAAATTATTGAAGATGGCATGATCCCAGATGATGTTGCCATTCAGGTTCTAACACAGTCTCGTCCAGAGCTGATTGAGAGGACTTTTGAAGCTGTTGCAGGGGCTAAACAGGCAATTATTCATCTATATAACTCCACGTCTACCACGCAGCGTCGTGTCGTCTTTAATCTTGATAAGGCGGGAATTACAAAAATCGCGACAGATGGTGCTGAGCTAATTAAGGAACTGGCACTGAAGGCAGAAGCAGCCGGAACAAAAATCATACATGAGTACTCGCCTGAAAGCTTTACACAAACTGAGCTGCCATATGCTCTGGAGATTTGTGAAGCGGTGATGGATGTATGGCAACCAACACCCGATAAGAAGACAATAATCAATTTACCTGCGACGGTCGAAGTTGCCACGCCGAATGTATATGCGGATCAGATTGAATGGATGCACCGCAATTTTAGTAGGCGTGATTCAATGATCTTATCTTTACACCCCCATAACGATCGCGGAACGGGTGTCGCCGCGGCTGAATTTGGGGTAATGGCTGGTGCCGATCGTATTGAAGGTACTCTCTTTGGAAATGGTGAGCGTACTGGAAACGTAGATGTAATCACCCTCGCCATGAATATGGTCAGTCAGGGGATCGATGCAAAGCTTGACATGCATAATATGCGTGAACTCAGAGCAACTGCAGAATACTGCAATCAATTACCTGTGCATCCTCGTCACCCATATGCCGGAGATTTAGTCTTCACAGCCTTTTCCGGAAGTCATCAGGATGCGATCAATAAAGGTCTTAAGGCAATGAAGACGGCTAATAGCGAAAAGTGGGATGTGCCGTATCTACCGATTGACCCTGCAGACGTTGGCGCAAGTTACGAAGCAGTCATTCGAATAAACTCTCAGTCAGGTAAGGGTGGTATTTCTTATATTATGGAGACCGAGTTTGGGGTGCAGATGCCTCGTGCACTCCAGGTTGAGTTCTCTGGCGTAGTTCAACGTATTTCGGATGCTACCGGTGCGGAACAAACGTCTGCAGATATTTGGTCAGCTTTTGAAAAAGAATATCTTCAGGCTGACACACCTTATGGCTTTATCGACCATATGACGCGTGTCGCCACCAACGCCTCTGAAGTTCGACTCATGACAGCAACAATGAAGAAAGATGGTGAAGACAAAGAAATCGAGGGGCAGGGATCTGGGCCTATAGATGCTTTCGTTGATGCGATGCGGAAAGAAACAGGTAAAGAGATAAAAGTGTTCAGTTATTCAGAACATTCAGTGGGTATTGGGGCCGATGCTACGGCAATTGCTTTTGTTGAAGCTGAAGTAGACGGCAGGCATTTATATGGTGTTGGAAGAAGCGCCAATATTGTGTCTGCATCTCTAATTGCGGTCACTTGTGCGGTAAATCGTGCTCTAAATTCTCAGTGAGCTACCATCCCTGTCGGGCGGCAGTAGTTGCGACTGCAACTGCTGCCTGACCTGGCTCAATAACTGGAATCTGAAGACGGTCTTCAATAGTTTGGCGATAGTCTGCCATACCTGCACAACCCATGATTATGGCATCAGCATTGTCTCTGGATTTCAATAGGTCGCCGGCTTCAACCATTGCTTCAACAGTTCTTTTTGTGTCCGCTAACTCTGGTACAGAAAGAGATCCTGGGCGGCTCCCAGCATACCTACCGCTAAGCCCAAGTTCGGAAACCCTCCTGCGTTGACGTTCGACAGAAGCCTCTGAGAGCGCAATAATGCCAAAAGACATTCCTCTTTGCATCGCAGCCAGGATTCCTGCTTCACCAAGCCCAAAACAAGGACAGCTTACTATTTCCTTGGCAGCTGAGAGACTTGGATCGGAGAAACACGCAATGACCAGCGCATTTGCAGGTTTT
>VMCJ01000003.1 GCA_008081395.1 Rhodospirillales bacterium
CCAGAAGCATTTGGCGAAATTGGCTACACAATACCCGAAAGCCGCTGGGCACGCCCCACACTTGAACTGAACGGGATATGGGGAGGTTATCAGGGAAAAGGCACCAAAACAGTTTTACCATCTGAGGCATCAGCTAAGATCACCTGCCGTTTGGTTGCAGATCAAAAGCCTGCAAAAATTTATGAGTTGTTAAAGGTGCACATTGAATCCAATGTTCCAAAAGGGGTCACCGTTTCTGTGGATCAATTACCGGGAAACGCGAACCCATTCCTGGTTCCAAAGGGGCACAACTCAAGCGAAATTGTAAGATCAGTACTCCAAAAACTATATAGTAAAAAACCCTTCGAAATAAGGGTTGGTGGCTCAATTCCGGTAATGTCGACCCTGTTGGAGGAATTAGGCGTGCATGCCACTATGTTCGCTTTTGGTTTAGATGACGAACAGATACACGCTCCAAACGAGTTCTTTCGCCTAGAAAGCTTTGAGAAGGCTCAGAAAGCGTATTGCTTGCTTTTGGAAGAGTTCCGGGATTAGTTGACTTAATGGCAATCTAACTAGGCAATAAAAATTGACGCAGTGAATATATTGCAAAGTTATGTAAATGGCCGCAACAACTGATGAGCGATCATGCAAGAAGATTTAAAAAGTTCTGATATTATATTTGTTGTAAAGTTAGCAAGGTGTTTTGTGAATGTTGCAAGGAGTAGACATCAGGAACAAATCAAGAATTATTCCTCTCTTTGATCTGCTTCTATGAATTGCCTGTCAATAGTTGGTAGCGGTAGATCGTCGATTGCTGCTTCAAAAGCCTGGAGGCGTTTGTAAATCGATATCAGTTCAATTATCGTAGTCCATGATGATACCAAAAATTGGAATGAAGATGCTACTTGCCCAAATGCACGTAGGATTTGGTTCATAATCCCAAGAGTTATTCGCCCCGAGACAATGGTGGGAATCAGAAAAACATAGGCGATCACATTATCTGCTTGCAAATACATATATCTAAATAAGTTGAAGTAGGTGTAGTGAATAAAAATCCTGAAATAGTTCTTCCTAACATTAGCAAATAATTCTTTAAGCGTTTCGGGTTCAGCCCGTTCAGTCGTGTCTTCCCCTAAAACTAATTCTTTACGGAAGGCAGCTTCCACACGTTGGTTCTTAAATTCTAACCCTGGTAATTTTATTCCTGCTACTAAGAGTAACAGAGTTCCAAATATCGACCAGAAAATAGCGATTGTTACGAGTGGATAGGGAATTTGACCAATTAGTGGAAGTTGTTCGACATGCACAGAAAGCGCAGCCAAAACTGGCAAAAAAGCAACGAGTGTCATTACAGAGTCGACGAATGCAATTCCGAGGCCTTCCATAATACCTGCAAATCGCATCGTGTCTTCTTGGATTCTTTGCGAAGCACCTTCTATTTTTCTGATCTTGGACCAACGCGAAACGTAATAGCTATTCATCGCAGTGCGCCAGCGAAAAATATAGTGAGATGTAAAAAAACGATTTGCAATTATGAGGGCTATGTAAGGAAAAGCAATCAGCGAAAAGGTTCCAATGTGTGCGTATAAATCTAGGGCGGTAACCTCACCTGAACCAGTTAATGCATTTTGAATATCATCATAAAAGGGTCCATACCAGGCGTTAATAACGACAGATACTTGAACCGATGTGTAGGACAAGTAAATCAGTAAGGCCGACCCAAGTATCGACCAATTTAACCACTCATGTTTGCTTCTAAAGCGCCAATATAGATAGATTGAACCAACGCCGAACAAAAAATACGCGTCAAACCACAGAAATTCGGGCGTGATAAAATGTCCGAGTCCGATTACAGTTTGGGGGTCTTGCAAGTTGAAGCCAATAAACTCGCCTATGCTGTCGCCTAATGTGTACCAGACGGCGATTAATACGGCGATCCAGACGGAAGACGTCAGGAAAAAATACCGTGGGGAAGGAAAGAATGAGCTGAACATGTGTGGTAACCCCTAAAAACTCAACTACATTTATTGCTAAACCTAACTTTTAAGCAAGGAGTCTATATGACTGAATGGATGTATCAAATCAGAATTGTTGTCACATCTGAGTTATCGGCTGACTTGCGCGCGCTTCGTTCTTCTGCATCCGCAAAAGCAATTTCAAAGATTGCTGCCGATAATGCGATGGAGCCAGTATGTACTTTTGATGCTTTCCAAGCATACTGTGATGAAGCAGAGAAACATGAATTACACGAATTTCCGCTGTATCACTGGACAAAATCCACCGTTGACGATCCCGTCAAAAAGGAAAAGCATCAAAAATCTTTTGCCTTTTATCTGGGGAACGAACAAGTTTATCACAAAGCTTTAGCAGATAAACTTTATGATGATTTAATGTCGCTCAAGCTAGAAGATGTTCTTGATATAAAATTGATTGACTCCAATCCTAAAAATAACCCTCAGCCACCTAAAGATCCTTAATTCAACACTTCATGACTTAAACATACTTTTAAGAGAGTTAACAATTTGATGGAGGCGGATTTCTTGTTCATCGTTACACCCTAGGGGCGCGGATTACCGTTAAATCTGTTAT
>VMCJ01000098.1 GCA_008081395.1 Rhodospirillales bacterium
GATGCCAGTAATATAGTGAAGAGTGGATACGTAGATTGAATGGCTACGGCATCTGCAAGCGTAGAAAGGCCTACAGCATGGAACCACAGCATCATGGCGGTAAAAGTAGCTAAGCAGCGCCCAGAGTGGCCAAGTATACGCTTTGTCTTAAGGGCGCCCAAACCGGTTTTCGCTAACCATGGCAATAATAATAAAACTGAAAATGCAGCACGAAAAAATAAGATTTCAGCTGTTGGTAAACTGTCAGAAAGTTCGCGCACAGCTACCACTAATGCAGTGAATGAAATAGCCGCCCCAATCATCCAAAGAACAGCGACCATATTTCGTGATTTAGAAAGCGGAGTCATCCTAGGGAATTGGCGAATTGTAGTATTTCCGAAGCTGATAAATCCGGAACTTCAACATGGGGGAAATGTCCTGCCTCCTCAGCAAAACCAACTGTAAACTCCGCGAAAACACGATCGAGCACTTCTGACCAACTAGATTTACAAATAGGATCGTGTCGTCCCCAGAGCACACAAGTTTTCTGCTTTATCAACTGATGACCCTCTTCAACTTCGCCAGCCAAAGCTCGAAGCCTTCTAGAGTTGTAACTCCGATACCAACTAAAACCACCAACTAAGGCGCCTTCCGAACTAAAATTTTTAACCCAAGCATTCAGAGCGGGAGCAAATGCATCTTTTTTGTAGCTCCAATGCTGCAGAAAATGCTCAAAATAAAGGCGGATTGTATCCTCGCTATGACCAACTAGCCTCTCAGCAAGACAAGTTTGATTGAATGACTGGTACCAAATTTCGTTAATTTGAGAATTTTGAATCCACCGGCTACCAACTGCTGAATTTGGACAGTCAAAGAAAAATAATCCCCGGACAAGACTTGGATTATTTAAAGCTAGACGTTGGCTTACAAACGCTCCGACATCATGCGACACAATTATTGGGGGTTCCGAGGTACAAAGGGGGATTAATTTAGCTAAATCATTTGCATGAAAGTCCCCATCGAGATCATCTCGCAACACTTCTGGTTTATCACTACGTCCAAAACCATAAAAATCAGGAGCAATTAATCTAAATTTAGACTTTAACCTATGCATCAAAGGGAGCCATGTTGCCCAAAATTCAGGCCACCCATGCAACAATAACAATGGAGGGCCATCGCCAATGCTAGCAACATGCAACCTATGGCCATTTACTTGTACAAAATGATGTTCAAGACCTGATGGTTCCTCAAAGTCAGTCATGGATACCCCATTCGCATAAAGTTTAGTGCCCCCTAATCCATCCATTATCCGGCGCGCAAAATTAGATATGCCATTCAATCTAGCAGCAGTTGTTTCCTCTAAGCATGCAAATCAGAAAGAAGAAAATGGTTAATTAAGAATTTCTTAATTCTAAGATCGTCACAAACATAGAGTGTAAAAATAAAAAACTTTAAGCATCTGTTTTTAAGAACTTTATGGATTTTAATAAAAACGCTACTCATACTTTTTTGGTATCCAAAATAATCTTACACACAAAATCTAACACCTAAGTATGAACCACTGGGTTTAACTCCGACGTTCAATCGGCTATGCAAATAGCCATTATGTTCGTGATGATGAGCTGCCCATGCTAACTCCTCTCGAGTTTGAAAAACCTATTCTCGAGCTCGAAGCTCGTATTGCAGATTTACGCCAATTAGCTGAGAACGATGGCCTAGATATTGCAGAAGAAACCCGCAGACTTGAGCAGCGAATAGATAAGAGTCTTATTCAAATCTATACCAAGCTCACACCGTGGCAGCGTGTTCAGGTTGCTAGGCACCCTAACCGACCTCGAGCTCTTGATGTATTGACTCGTCTTATTGAGGACTTCACACCGCTCGCTGGTGATAGGCTTTTTGGGGAAGATGAGGCAATTGTAGGGGGTATTGGGCGTTTTCGTGGACGCGGTGTGGTTGTTATTGGTCAGGAAAAAGGTGGTGACACAGCAAGCCGTGTGAAGCGTAATTTTGGTATGGCTCATCCAGAAGGTTACCGAAAAGCCATGCGCCTAATGGATATAGCTGAAAAATTTTCTCTGCCAGTTGTCAGTTTTGTTGATACCCCTGGCGCCTATCCTGGAATTGAAGCTGAAGAACGCGGTCAGGCCGAGGCTATAGCGAGATGTCTCCAACGTGGTCTTGAGTTAGAAACCCCTTTTGTCGCGGCGGTACTAGGCGAAGGTGGCTCTGGTGGTGCCGTTGCCATCGCCGCAGCTGATAAAGTTTTGATGTTTGAGCACGCGGTCTACTCCGTAATTTCTCCTGAAGGTTGTGCCTCAATACTGTGGCGGTCAGCGGAGCATGCACCGGACGCTGCCGAGGCTCTCAAACTGACCGCTGCGGATCTTTCAAGGTTGGGAGTAGTGGACACGGTAGTTAAGGAGCCAATTGGTGGTGCCCACCGCAATCCAGAGGTCAGCATTGACGCTCTTGGCAATGCAATAGAGGTTGCTCTCAGACAAATTGAAACTGATGGTGTTGATGGCCCCACTTTGCGTAAACGGCGACG